>DASUHN010000394.1 GCA_036273495.1 Acidimicrobiales bacterium
CCGCGCCCTTCGAGCCCCGCTCGCCGTTGGTGGACGGCGGGCTCGGCCGCGTTCCGGAGGATGACCGAGGAAGCGGTGCAGGACGGCACGGATCCCCGCCCCGGTGCCGGTGATCCCACGGCGCCGGCCCCGCCCGGGGACGACTGGCGCGCCGTGCTGCGCCGGATCGGCAAGCCCGCGGCGGGCGGATTGCTGGCGTCCATGGCCATCGCCTACGGCGCGTCCCAGATCGGCTCGCCGTTCTCGCTCAAGGTCCCGGGCGCCTGGTTCTTCGGCATCCCCTCGCTCACCACGCCCCCCGGTCCCAAGATGCTCCTGTCGCTGGTCGCGTCCTACGGCGGGATGGTGCTGCTGATTCGGGCCTGGTTCGCCATGCTCCGTGCCGTCTCGCCTACGCGCAGCGGCGGGAGCCCGCTGCCGACCGTCACGCTGGCGATCGTGGCGGCCCTGTGGGTCATCCCCATCCTGGTGGCCCCCCCGCTGTTCAGCCAGGACGTCTACAGCTACGCGGCCCAGGGCCAGATGGTGACCCAGGGCATCAATCCCTACGTCCACGGCCCCGACGCCCTCGGGCCCAACAGCCCCTACTACCCGCTCGTCGACCAGCTGTGGGGGGCGTCACCGGCCCCGTACGGGCCGGTCTTCATCGGCCTCGACTCGGTGATCAACAGCGTGACCGGTCACCACGTCCTGGCCGCCGTCGTCGGACTGCGGCTGCTGGCCGTGGCCGGGGTGGTCCTGATCGCCATCGGGCTGCCGGTCCTGGCCCGGAAGATGCGCCGGGACCCGGGCACGGTCTTCGTCCTGGCGGTGCTCAACCCGGTGACCGTGCTCCACCTGATCGGCGGCGCCCACAACGACGCCCTCATGCTCGGGCTGCTGGTGGCCGGCATGGCCCTGGCGGTCAAACAACGCCCACTCTGGGCGGTCACGCTGTGCGCGCTGGCGGCGGCGGTGAAGGTGCCCGCCGCCCTCGGGGTCGTCTACGTGGGCTGGCACTGGTTGGGCCAGTCCGCCACCTGGCGGGAACGGGTCCGGCCCGTCCTTACCTCGGTCCTGACCGCAATCGGGATCATGGCCCTCATCACGATCCTGTTGGGCCTGGGCTGGGGCTGGGCCCGCGCCCTCGACAACCCGTCGGTGGTCCGCTCGATGACCGACCCGGTGACCGCCATCGGGATAGCCCTGGGGTCGGTCACCCACGCCCTCCACCTGATCGGCGTGAAGGGGATGCTCACCATGACCCGGAGCCTGGGGCTCCTGGCGGCCATGGCCGCCGGCCTGTGGCTGCTCGTGTCGAGCACCCGGATCGGGATGGTCAAGGCCCTGGGGACCACCCTCCTCCTGGTGGTCGTCCTCGGCCCGGTCGTGCAGCCCTGGTACCTGGCGTGGGGGATCATCCTCCTGGCCCCCGTGGCCTTCGGCCGGTGGCGGCTGGTCCTGGTCGGGGTCACGATCGTGGGGTCGTTCATCGGGTTCCCGGGCGGCGTGCTCCTCGTCCAGGAGCTGGGGCGGGCCAGCCTGTGGTCGGTGGCCCTGGCCCTGGCCGTTCTCGGCGTGGTGGCGCTGCCGTCCCCGGCCCTGGCCCGGATCCGCGCCCTGGTCCTGCGCCCCTACCCGTCAGCGGTCGACCAGGAGCTCCATCAGCACGACGTCCAGCCACTGGCCGAACTTGCGGCCGACCTCACGCTCCACCCCGATGACCTCGAACCCGCAGGCGCGGTGCAGCCCGATCGAGGCGTCGTGGCCGCCGACTATCCGGGCCATGACCGCGTGGAAGCCATGGGCCTGGGCCAGGCCGACTAGCTCGGACAGCACCGCTCTCCCGACCCCGCCCCCCCGGTGGTCGGGGTGGACGTAGACGGAGTCCTCCACGGTCGTCGAGTACGCCGGGCGGGAGCGGTAGGGGGACAAGGACCCGAATCCGAGGACGGCGCCCCGGTCCACGGCGACGAGCGCCGGATGGGCCCCGGAGTGCTCGTCGAGCCAGCGGTGCTGCTCCTCCGGGGTGCGGGGCACCATGTCGAAGGTGACCGTCGAGCCGGTGACCTCCCGGTTGTAGATGGCCCGGATGGCCTCCCCGTCGGCGTGCTGGGCCAGCCTCACCTCCACGGACCGACCCTACGTCATCGGAGGTTGCGCGACCGCGCGACCGGCCGGGAGAACCTGTTGGGTACAATCATCGGTCGCGGTCGGGCCGGGAGGCCGGGTCGTGGCGCCCCCTTAGCTCAGTCGGCAGAGCACAGCCATGGTAAGGCTGGTGTCGTCGGTGCGATTCCGACAGGGGGCTCCGCCCGTTCAGGGCGAACGTGGCGGCGTAGCTCAGTTGGTTAGAGCACACGGCTCATAATCGTGTGGTCGTCGGTTCGAGTCCGACCGCCGCTACCAGAAAACAAGCCCAGGAGGACCCGGGAGAGCCTGATGGCCAAGAAGAAGTTCGAGCGTTCCAAGCCGCACCTGAATGTCGGCACCATGGGTCACATCGACCACGGCAAGACCACCCTCACCGCGGCCATCACCAAGGTCCTGCACGAGAAGAACCCCGATGTGGC
>DASUHN010000395.1 GCA_036273495.1 Acidimicrobiales bacterium
GGTCGTGGTGACCGGGGCCTCGTCGGGGCTGGGGCGGCGCTTCTGCCTGGACCTGGCGGAGCGGGGCGCAGCGGTGACGGGGCTGGCGCGGCGGGCCGACCGGCTGGCCGCGGTCGAGGAGGAGATGAAGCGCTCGTCTCCCGACTCGACCACGTCGGTGTGCGACGTCAGCGACACCGCCGCCTACGCGTCGGCGCTGGCCGCGATCGAGCGCGAGCGGGGATGCATCGACGTGCTCGTCAACAACGCCGGCATCGGCGCGCCCGAGGGGGCGCCGACCGTCGGGACGGAGGCCGTCGGCGCCTACCGCCAGGTCATGGAGACCAACTACTTCGCCGCCGTCACCGGGACGCTCACGGTGCTGCCGGGGATGCTGGCGCGGGGGCGCGGCGTGGTCGTGAACGTGTCGTCGGACACCGGCCGGGCGCCCAGCCCGGGGGAGGCGGCCTACTCGGCGTCGAAGGCGGCCCTCAGCGCCTTCACCGAGGCCCTGTCGTTCGACACCGAGGGAAGGGGCGTGCACCTGCACGTCCTGTACCCGGGCTGGGTGCCCACCGAGATGACGACGGGCCCGGGCGCCTCCGCCTCCGCGCCCCAGCCGCCCCGCATGGTACGTCGCAGCCAGGAGGAGGTCTCCCGGCTGGTCATCGGGCGCATCGGCGGGCCCCGGGTCGACATCGACGCCACCCGGGTGGCCCGCCTGGCGCCGATGGCCCGGTCGCTGTTCCCCTCGGCCTACCGACGCGGGGTGCGGCGCTCGGCGGGCTAGCCCCCCTCACTCGTCGATGGTGATGGCCCCCTCGGGGCAGGTGGCCGCCGCCCGGCGCACCACGTCGGCGCGCCCCGGGTCGACCTCCTCGGACGCCACATACGAGTGGCCGTCCTCCTCGCGAAGGAGGAACACGTCGGGGGCGGCGAGGGCGCAGAGGGTGTGGCCCTGGCAGACCTCGGGATCGACCCGGACCCTCACCGGTCGAGGCGCTCCTGCCAGCGGTCGAGCACCTCGGGCAGCGGCGCCCCTTCGGTCGGGATCGGCGTGAACCGGGCCGGGAGGTGCCGGTAGCCGTTGATGGTGCCGATGTCGTCGTAGCGGACGATCCCGGCGGGGTCGACCTCGTAGTCCGGCATCCGGCGCAGGACGGCGCCGAGCATGGTCTTGAAGGTGAGCCGGGCCAGGTTGGAGCCGATGCAGCGGTGGATGCCGAGGCCGAACCCGGTGTGGCGGTTGGGGAAGCGGTCGGGGACGATTTCGTCGGGACGCTCGAACGCCGCCGGGTCGTGGTTGCAGAGCCCGTAGGCCATCCACACCCGCTCTCCGGTGCGGAAGCGGTGCCCGGCCACCTCGCAGTCCCGGGTCACCGTCCGCCCGCCGCCCTGGGCCGGGGTGAAGAAGCGGACCAGCTCCTCGGTGGCCGTGTCGAGCAGGGCGGGATCGTCGAGCAGGCGCCGGCGGTGCTCCCGGTCGCGGTGGAGCCACTCGAGGGCGTGGGCGGTCAGAGCGGTCGTGGTGTCGAAGCCACCCCCGATGACCAGCAGGATCGTGCCCTCGATCCCGTCCTCGTCGAGGGGGGCGCCCGCCGCCCGGGCGTCGAGGAGGGCCTTGATGATCCCGGGCCGGGGCGTCTCCCGGGCGGTGGCGATCGACGCGGTGATGGCCTCGACCATCCGCAGGATCAGCCGGAAGGTGCGGACGAACTCGGGGCTGTTGGGGGGCGTGTACACCATGGCGTGGGCCGGCTCGCAGTAGACCTCCCAGTCCCCGAGGGGCATCCCGAGCAGCCCCATGGTGAGAACGGCGGGGACCACGTTGGCCAGGTCGTCGACGAAGTCGATCGTCCCGCTCCCCGACGTGGCGTCGATGCACGCGTTGGCGACGTCGAGGACCATCGGGCTCCAGCGCTCCACCGCCGCCGGGGACAGGAACGGGTTGAGCACCCGGCGGTAGTCCATGTGCTCGGGGGGGTCCATCTCGAGAAATCCGCCCCGCCCGTCCCCGTCGGGAGCCGGGATGGCGACGCCTTTGTACCCTTTGTCCCGGTCGCGGTCGTTCGAGAACAGCTCGGGGTGCTTGGCGATCTCCCCGAGGGCGTCCCGCCCGGTCACCACCCAGTAGCCGCCGTGGTGGTCGCTCCACACCACGGGCCCCTGCTCCCGCAGGCCCCGGCTGAGGCCGGGGTACCCCGACTTGTACTCGGGCGAGTGCTGGTCGAAGTCGACCACCACCCGCTCGCTTGCAGCCATCAGCGGAAGGTACCTCAAGGCGTTCTGCGGTTCTCCCGATCACTCAGTACAAGGGGGAGACATGAGCGGTACAGGCGATTCGCGGGCCTCGGAGGATCCGGTGGTGGGCCAGACGCCCCTCGTGGACCCGTCGCGGTCGCTGGAGGTGTGGCTGGGGGAGCACCCGACGGCCATGGCGGGCGCATTGAGCGCCGAAGGCACGCCCGTGGCCATGCCGCCCGGGGTGCCACTGCTGCCTTCCCACCAGGTCGACGGGCGCTCGTTCGTTGACCTCGTCGACGCCGCCGACTCCTCCAAGCTCGTCGGCGCCTTCGTGCAGGCCCGGGCCAACGGCATAGCGGTGACCCGGGTGCGGATGGCCGCGCCGCCGCACCGGACGCTCACCGTCCACTACATCGACACCCGGGAGGAGCACGGCGTCGTGCTGCGGTTCGCCGTGGTCGAGAACGGGGACGGATCCGAGCCGGTCAGCCCCGGCGCCATCGCCCCCGGCCGGCCCCGCCTGGCGACGCTGCGCAAGAGCACGGTGGCGACGATCCTGGCCGTCGACGAGGCCACGACCGAGATGCTCGGTTGGAGCTGGTCGGAGCTGATCGGGCGCCAGACCCTCGAGCTCATCCACCCCGACGACCACGCCCGGGCCATCGACAACTGGATGGAGTTCATCCGGGTGCGGGGCAGCCACGCCGTGCGCCTCCGCTACCTCCGCCAAGACGGATCGTGGCTGTGGCTGGAGACGTCCAACCAGTTCAAGGAGGAGCCGGGGGCCGAGCCGTCCGTCCTCTGCCAGCTGATCGACATCTCCGAGGAGATGGCCGCCCATGAGGCCCTGCGCCACGGCGAGCAGCTGCTCCGGCGGGTCACCGAGACGGTCCCGGTGGGGCTGGCCGAGCTGGCCGTCGACCGCTCGGTCACCTACTGCAACGGCCGGCTCCGCGACCTGTTGGCCTCCGACGAGGTCCGTTCGGTGGACCAGGTGCTGGCGGCCCTCCGGCTCGAGGACTCCGGGGTCCTCCAGGCGGCCATCGACGACGTCCTCGACCGGGGCCGTGATCTCGACGTGGACGTGCGCCTGGCCGGCACCGGGCGGGCGGCTGAGCGCCAGTGCCAGGTGGCGCTGCGCGCCGTGACCGACGAGCAGCGGATCCTCGGCGCCCTGCTGTGCGTAATGGACGTGACCGAGCTGAAGGTCCAGGCCGCCACCGACTCGCTCACCGGCGTGCACAACCGGCCCGCCATCCTGGACGCGGTGCGCCGGGCCCTTCAGGCCCGAGAGGACGTGTCGGTGATCTTCATCGACCTCGACCAGTTCAAGCCGGTGAACGACCGGTTCGGGCACGAGGTGGGTGACCGGCTCCTGGCCGAGATCGGCCACGCCCTGCACGCCACCGTCCGCCGGGGGGACGTGGTCGGCCGCATCGGGGGGGACGAGTTCCTCGTGGTGTGCCCCAACGTGGAGTCCCCTGGCGCCGCCCTGGAGCTGGCGGAGCGGCTGTCGGCGCGGATCGGGTCGTGCGGGTGGGGTCTCGGCCTCCAGCTGTCCGCCAGCCTGGGGGTGGCCCTGGTCCCCGCCGGGTCGGTCACCGCCGAGGAGGCCGTCGGACGGGCCGACGCCGCCATGTACGCGGCCAAGCGCACCCGGGGCGGGACGCCGGTCCTGTGGGACGAGGACCTGGCCTACGCCCGGGCCTGAGGCCGATGCGTGAGGTCCTACGCCCCCTCGACGGCTGACGGGTCGAGCCCCAGCAGGTCCATCGTCGTGCGGCCCGACCGGAGGTCCCTGAACATCCCCTGCTCCTTGGCGGCACGGGTCCGCCCCGCCTCGGCCACGTCGTCGATCCGGGCGGCGGCCACGACCGTCACTCCGTCGGCATCGGCCACTACCCAGTCCCCGGTCTCGAGTGCCACCCCCCCGACCTCGACGCGGCACCCGACGGCGCCGGGGCCGCCCTTGGTCGCACCGGGCAGGGCCACCAGGGCCGAGAACACCGGGAAGCCGTGCGCCTGCAGAGCCGCCACGTCGCGCACCCCTCCGTCGATCACCAGCCCGGCCACCCCGGCCGCCTCCGCCGCCGTGGTCAGGACCTCCCCCCAGTAGCCGCGCTCGGGAACGGCGGCGGCGTCGACCACGAGCACCGAGCCCGGGCCGGCCCGGGTCACCGCCACGTGGATCGCCAGGTTGTCGGCCGGGGCGCACGCCACGGTGTAGGCGGGACCGGCTACCCGGGCTCCCGCCCAGGCCGGGCGGATCCGGGGAGCCATCGGCAGTCCGCCCGACTCCCCCAGGGTGGCGGCGCCGAGCTCGAGCAGCTCCTCCCGGACGGGGCCGCCGGTCACGGCCCGCTGACCTCGGCGTCGGTGTACCCCGCCGGCTGGGCGTCCCCCTCGAAGCCGATGTAGCGCCAGCCGGCCAGGTCCCGGTTCCCGCCGTACTCGGGAGCGCCGTACATCCCCTCGCACGCGTGCTCGTAGACCAGCCCGGTGAACTCGGCGTGGTCACGCAGCCGCCGGTCCTGCTCCTCCTCCCCCAGCTCGGCAAAATCCGGTCCCAAGGCGGCCAGCCCGGCGCGGTACCGCTCCTGCAGGCCGACCACCGGGCCGTTGAACTCGCGCTCGGGGATGCCGCCCGACCCCTCGATCCGGGTGCGCCACGCCAGCTCCTGGTGCCGGTTGAGCGGGATGAACCGCCCGAACGACGCCTCTCCTCCCCGACGCCCCGAAAACGGACCGCCGGCCCAGATGCGCGGCGGGTCGAAGCTGAACGCCCCGAGGAAGGTGTCGATGTAGTCGACCACCCCGGCCTCGGTCGCACCGGGGTCCCGGTCGGTCGGGATCAAGCGGGCGCACACCGCCCGGATCACCGCATACTCGGCGTCGGAGAAGAAGACGGGCATGGCCGTCAGAACATAGCCACCCGCATGCATCCGCCGTTTACCGGAGGGAACATTGCTTCTACCCTGGGTCGGGCACCGGCGGATCATGCATCGGCGGATCGTGCATCGGCGACACAGAGACAGGGGTTCGTATGCGGATCGGGGGGAGGGTGGCTGCGGCCATCCTGACGGGATCGCTGGCCATCGCGGCCGCGGCGTGCGGCAGCAGTGGCTCGAGCGGCAACGCCTCGACGGGGACCACCTCGTCGGGATCGGGGTCGACCTCCGGCTCGGCGGCCCCGTCCACCGCCCCGGGGGTCACGGCCACCGAGATCCGGGTCGGCTCCATCTCGACCTTGACCGGAACCCTGGCCTCGAACTTCGAGTCACTGGTGCCCGGGGTCCAGGCCTACTTCGACTACGTCAACGCCAAGGGCGGGATCAACGGCCGCAAGCTCGTGATGGCCAACAGCCTCGACGACGGCGGCAACCCGAGCCAGTTCAACCAGCTGGCCCAGACGCTCATCAACCAGGACCACGTCTTTGCCGTCGTCGGGGTGGCCACCGCCTTCTTCTCCCCGAACATCTTCCAGGAGAACGGGATCCCGACCTACGGCTACGACGTGACCGGGAACTGGTCGGGCGCCCCCAACCTGTTCGCGGCGGGCGGATCGGTGCAGTGCACCAAGTGCGGGCAGCCGGAGATCAACTGGTTCGTCCACCAGGTGCAGCCCAAGAACGCCAACGTCGGGCTCCTGGCCCTCGGGTTCGCCTCCTCGGCCAACTCGTGCAAGGCCTTCAACGACGGCCTCACCCAGGCCGGCGTCAAGGTCGGCTTCACCGACTTCAACGTGCCCTACGGCGGCAATCCCGCCCCCGACGTCAAGCGGATGCAGCAGGCCGGAGTCAACACCTTCATCTCGTGCATGGATGTCAACTCGAACATCGCCGTGGCCCGGGCCATGAAGCAGTACGGCTACAACACCGTGAAGTCGCTCTGGCTCAACGGCAACGACCAGCCGACCCTCGACCAGTACCAGGACCTGATGCAGAACGTCTGGTTCAGCATCGCCCACGTTCCGTTCTCCTACGCCACCAGCGCCCCCTCCAAGTACCCGGGGCTCACCACCTACATCAACGCCATGAAGAAGTATGAGCCGAAGTGGACCCTGGACGAGGTGGCCCTGCAGGGCTGGGAGTCGGCCGCCCTGTTCACCCAGGCCGTGAAGGCGGCGGGGAGCAACCTGACCCAGGCCAACGTGGTGGCCGAGACCAACAAGATCACGAACTTCACCGCTGGCCTCTTCGCCCCGGTCAACTGGACCGAGGCCCACGACGTGAGCCTGGTCAAGCCCCCCTACTGCGCGGCCTGGATCCAGGTGGTGGGGGACAAGTTCGTCCCCGCCTTCGACAGGAACAACGGCGCCTTCCAGTGCTTCGGCGCCGACGTCGTGCACCCGACGATGGTGACGCCGCCGGCGGGCACGCCCGGTGCTTGACCGGCCCGGCCCGGTAGCCGGCCGCTAGCGGACGGCGGGGTCGGCGGTGGAGCAGTTCCTGGGATTTGCCATACCGGGGATCCCGTTCGGCTGCACCTACGCGCTGTTTGCCGTCGGGCTGGTGCTCACCTACCAGGCCACCGGGGTGTTCAACTTCGCCTTCGGGGCCCAGGCCTTTGCTGCTGCCTTCGTGTACACCTGGGCCACCCAGATCCACCACTTCCCGGTGGCGGCGGCGTTCGTCCTGACCGTGCTGGTGATGTCCCCGGCCCTGGGCCTCCTGTTCGACCACTTCCTGTTCTCCCGGATCCCGGCCCAGAGGAACATGGCCAAGGTGGTGACCGGCCTGAGCCTGTTCGTGGGCATCCCGGCCCTGCTTCCGGTCGTGTTCGGCAACCAGAACCTGCTCAACTCCCCGAGCGTCTTCTGGAACATCGACACCGTGTACTTCACGGTGTTCGGCACCCCGATCAACGGCGCCGAGCTCACCGTGATGGTGGTCACGGGGGTGGCCCTGGCCGGCCTGGTCGTGATGATGCGGCTCACCCCCCTGGGACTGCAGATGCGGGGGGCGGTGGAGAGCCGCCGGCTGGTGCAGCTCGACGGGGTGAACGCGCGCGCCGTGGTGGCCATCGCGTGGGTGGTCTCGAGCATCCTCGCCGGCCTGTCCGGCGTCCTGCTGGCCCCGCTGTTCGCCCAGGTACAGGCGATCGGCTTCACCACCCTGATGGTGGCGGCGGTGGCAGCGGCGGCCTGGGCGGCGCTGCGGTCGCTTCCCGTGGCGGCAGCGGTGGCCATCCTCGTCGGGGTGCTGGAGTCGGTCTTCCAGGGCTACCTGCCGACTTCGTCGTGGCTCTACTCGGCGGTGCTGCCGGCCTTCCCGTTCATCGTGCTGGCGGTGGCCCTGCTCGTGGTGCCCGGCCTGCGCACCCTCGAGACGGACCGTGACCCGCTGGCGTCGGTCGACCCCCCGCCCCCTCCGCCCCTGCGCACCATCCGGCTGCCGGTGATGGACCGCATCATCCGGGTCACGTGGTACGCCATGCTGGCCGCCTTCATCGTCTCGATGCTGACGTGGATGCCCCGGACTTGGGAGAACGTCTTCAACTCCGGACTGGCGTTCTCGACGATCTTCCTGTCGGTGACCCTGATCACCGGGATGGCCGGCCAGCTCTCGCTGGCCCAGGGGACGCTGGCGGGGGTCGGGGCGTTCGCCGCCGCCCAGGTGGCCCACCACCTCGGGCTCAACATGCTCCTCGGGGGCCTGATCGGGGCCCTGGCCGCGGCGGCGGTGGCGGTGGTCCTGGCGCTGCTGTCGCTCCGCCTGGCCGGCCTGGGCCTGGCGCTGATGACCCTGGCCGGGGCCCTGTTCTTCGACAATGCGGTGTTCAACCAGTCGGGCGTCAGCAACGGGGCCCAGGGTCTGTCGATCAGCCAGGACTGGGTGGCGCCGTTCCACTTCTTCGACCCCAACGGGCACCAGCTGTTCGTGCTGGCGATGGTTGCCCTGGTCCTCTGCGTCATCGTCGTCAACCTGGTGCGCAAAGGGACCACCGGGCGCTTCCTGGCCGCCATGCGCGGGAGCGAGACCGGGGCCGCCGGCATCGGCATCGACCTCTCCCGCCAGCGGATCACCGTGTTCGCCCTGGCCGGGGTGATCGCCGGCATCGGCGGGACGGTGTTCACCATCCAGCAGCAGGTGGCCAACGCCGAGCAGTGGAACTACGAGCTGTCGGTGGCGTTCGTGGTGATCGTGGTCACCACCGGCGTGAGCACGGTGGAGGGCGCCATCCAGGGTGGGATGGGCTTCGTGGTCACCCAGCAGCTCCTCACCTACCTGCCCGGCCGCTTCGGCGGCTCGAGCCTGGTGTTCGTGGGATTCGCCTTTGGGGCCCTCACCTACGCCGCCCACCCCGAGGGCGTGCTCGAGTACCAGAAGGCCCGCGCGACCCTCAAGTGGCAGAAGCGGATCTTCGAGCGTCGGGGACCGCCGATGGCGCCTCCAACCGAGAGGGTGCCGGTGCTGGCCGATGGGTGAGACCCTGCTGGCCGTCGAGAACCTGACCAAGTCCTTCGGGGGGGTGGCGGCGGTCTCCCAGGTGGACCTGCGCGTGGACGCCGGGGAGACGGTGGCCCTGATCGGACCCAACGGGGCCGGCAAGACCACGCTGTTCAACTGCGTGTGCGGGCAGCTGACCCCGGACGAGGGCGCGGTCGTGTTCAACGGGGAGACCATCCACGATCTCCCGACGTTCCGGCGGGCCCGCCTCGGGATCGGCCGCACCTATCAGCGCATCGAGGTGTTCCCGGAGCTCTCGGTGCGCGACCACCTGCTGGTGGCGGAACGGGCGCGGGGCGGGCAGGGCCGGCTGTGGAAGGACCTGCTCAACCGGAGCCGGCCCGACCGCGACGAGATGTCCCGGGTCTACTCCGTGCTCGACCTGGTGGGGCTGGCCGACCTGGCCGACACCCTCGTCGCCGCCCTCGGTCTCGGCCTGTGCCGGGTCGTGGAGCTGGCCCGGGCCCTGGTCATGGACCCCGAGCTGCTCCTGGCCGACGAGCCCTCGTCCGGCCTCGACATCCACGAGACCCGCCAGCTGGCCGAGGTGCTGCGCGCCATCCAGGGCCAGCGGGGGATGGCCGTGCTCCTGGTCGAGCACAACCTGGCCCTGGTCGACCAGGTCGCCGACCGGGTGGTGGTCATGGACCTGGGCCGGGTCGTGGCCGAGGGGACGTTCGGCGAGGTGATGGAGGACCCGGCGGTGCGCTCCGCCTACCTCGGGGTGAAGGCGTGACCGCCCCCGCCCTCGAGGTCGACTCGCTCAGCGCCGCCTACGGCCCCTACCGGGCCCTGTTCGGCGTGACCTTCTCGGTCCCGCCGGGCGGGGTCGTGGCCCTGCTGGGCTCCAACGGGGCCGGCAAGTCGACCGTGGCGCGGGTCGTGACCGGGCTCCTGCGCGCCACCGCCGGCCGGGTGTCGGTGCGGGGCGTCGACGTCACCAACCAGGCGCCCTACAAGCTGGCGCGTGAAGGAGTTGCGCACGTGGTGGAGGGGCGGGCCGTCTTCGCCCAGCTGACCGTGGAGGAGAACCTCACCCTGGCCTTCCGGCAGCGGGCCGGGCGGGCGCGGCTGGCCGAGTCGCTCGAGCGGGCCTACCAGGCGTTCCCGGCCCTCGCCGACCGCCGGCGGCAGCGGGGGGGCACCCTGTCGGGAGGCGAGCAGCGGATGCTCTCGCTGGCCAAGGTCATGGTGGTACCGCCCCGCCTGCTGGTGGCCGACGAGCTGTCGCTCGGGCTGGCGCCGGCGGTCGTCGACAAGGTCTACGAGAGCCTGCGGCTGATCCACGCCTCGGGCACCGCCCTGCTCATCGTCGAGCAGCACGTGGACCGGGTGCTCGAGCTGGCGTCGGGCGCCGTGGTGCTCGAGCACGGCGCGGTGGCCTTCGACGGGCCGGCCGACCAGGCCCTCGCCGCCGTCGAGGCGGTGCTGGCGGCCCGGCACGAGGTGGCCGTCACCGGCGCGGCCGAGGGCTGAGGCGGTGGACCTGGGGCTGGCCGGGGCCGCCGTGGCCGTGACGGGAGGGACCAAGGGCATGGGGCGGGCGGCGGCGGAGTGCTTCGCCGCCGACGGCGCCCGGGTGGCGGTGCTGGCACGGGGCGCGGCGGCCCTCGACGAGACGGCGGCGGCGCTGGCGGCGCTCGGGAGCCCCGACGTGGCGGTCGTGGCCGTCGACGTGACCGACCGGGCGGCGGTCGAGGGGGCCTTTGGCGAGATCCGGTCGCGATGGGGTGAGCTCAACGCCCTGGTCAACACCGTCGGGCCCGGAGCGGGCCGCCTCGACGAGTTGAGTGACGAGCAGTGGGAGCAGACCTTTGCCCTCGGGACCATGGCGGCCGTGCACTGCGTGCGTGCCGCCCTCCCCCTGTTGCGCGCAGCCGGGTGGGCGCGCGTCGTGAACGTGTCGGCCCACTCCATCCAGCGCCAGAGCCCGATGCTGGTCGCCTACACGGCGTCGAAGGCCGCTCTGACGAGCATCTCCAAGAACCTGGCCCGGTCCCTGGCCCCGGAGGGCATCCTCGTCAACACCGTTAGCCCCGGGACCATCGTCACCGCCAGCTTCACCGAGAACCTGAAGGCGGTCCTCGACGAGCTCGGTCTCGACGCCTCCGACCCCCACGACGTCATGCGCTGGATAGCCGACACCTTCCACCAGCCCGCCGACCTGGGCCGGGCCGGGATCCCCGACGAGGTCGGGGCGGTGATCGCCTTCCTGGCGTCGCGGCGGAACGGCTACGTCACGGGGGCCAACGTCAACGTCGACGGGGGTTCGGACTTCGTCTGACCGGTCCCGCTGACGGCCTCCCGTCCGGGTCGCTCAGGCCCCCGGCCCGCCCACGACCGTGATGTCCTCCGCCCGGCGGGACTCGAGCAGGGCCCGCAGGTCGGGGGCGTCGACGGGCCGGGAGAAGTAGTAGCCCTGGGCGTAGTCGCAGCCCAGGCCGGCCAGGACCTCGGCCTGCTGGCGGGTCTCGACCCCCTCGGCCACCGCCGTCAGGCGCATGGTCCGGGCCAGCGAGACGATGGCGCTGGCGAGCGACGACTCGCCTTCCCCGTCGCCGATGGGGGCCACGAACGACCGGTCGATCTTCAAGATGTCGACGGGGAAGCGATCCAGGTAGCTGAGCGACGAGTAGCCGGTGCCGAAATCGTCGACGGCCAGCCGCACCCCGAGGGCCTTGAGCTCGTGCAGCTTGCGGATGGCGCGCTCGCTGTCGGTCATCATCCCCGTCTCGGTGATCTCGAGGGTGAGGCACGCCGGCGCCAGCCCGGAGGACTCGAGCGCCTCCCGCACCTCGTCCACGATCTCGTCGTGGTACAGCTGGCCGGGGGAGATGTTGACGCTGACCGCCAGCTCGTCGACCCCGAGGCCGGCCCCCTGCCACTCCCGGGTCTGCCGGCAGGCCCGGTTGAGCACCTGGCGCCCGATCTCGCGGATGAGCCCGGTCTCCTCCGCCAGGGTGATGAAGCTGCCCGGCGCAAGGACGCCGCGCGTCGGGTGGCGCCAGCGCACCAGGGCCTCCACCCCCGCGATCACCGAGCCGTCGGCGGTGACGATCGGCTGGTAGGCGACGTCCAGCTCGTCGCGGCCCAGGCCCCGCCGCAGGTCGACCTCGAGCTCAAGACGCTCGAGCGCCCGGGTGTGCATGTCCGAGCGGAAGATCTGGTAGCCGCCGCGGTGGTGACGCTTGGCGGTGTACATGGCCAGGTCGGCGTTGCGGAGCAGCTGGTCCCCGCTGATCCCGACCGACCCGAAGGCGATCCCGATGCTGGCGCCGATCACGACCTCCCGGCCCGCGGGCCGGAACGGGCGGAGCAGGGCCGAGATGATCCGCTGCGCCACGACGGTGGCCTCGTGCTCGCTGGTGAGGTCCTCGAGCAGCACGGCAAACTCGTCCCCCCCGAGCCGGGCGGCGGTGTCGGTGATCCGGAGGCAGCCCTGGACCCGCTCGGCCATGCTCGTGAGCAGCTCGTCCCCGGCGGTGTGGCCCAGGCTGTCGTTGATGTTCTTGAAGCCGTCGAGGTCGAGGAAGAGGACGGCCAGGGGGCCACCGCGGCGGCTGAGCCGGGCCAGCGAGTGGTTGACGCGGTCGCGGAACAGCGCCTGGTTGGCCAGCCCGGTCAGGGAGTCGTGGAAGGCCTGGTGGGCCAGCTCCTGCTCCAGGCGGCGCTGCTCGGTCACGTCCCGGAAGCTCCAGACCCGCCCGGCGATGGCGCCGTCCACCCGCTGCGGGGTGGAGAAGCGGTCGACGGTGCGGCCGTCCCGGAAGCGGAGCACGTCGTGGCTCGACTCCTCGGGTTGGGCGTACAGCTCCCGGACCTTGCCGATGAACGACTCCGGGTCCGACAGCTGACGCAGGACGAAGGACAGGGCCTGGTCGTCGTCCCGGGTGGCGAGCACCGTGTCAGGGATGCCCCACAGCTCGGCGAAGCGGCGGTTGTAGCTGGTGATCCGCCCCTCGCTGTCGACGACCAAGATGCCGTCGGCGGTGGCGTCGAGAGTGGCGGAGAGCAGCGAGAGGGTGCGACGCAGGTCGTCCTCCCCGTCCTTCACGCTGCGGAGGAAGGCCTCGTTCAGCCGCCACGAGGCCATGCCGGCCCCGCTCATCGCCAGCACGAACACGCCGTGGATGGCCGCCCACTTCCAGGGGTCGTCGATGGCCGACTGGTGGTCGAACACCACCGACGGCGCCAGGACTCCCGCCAGGCCGTGCTGCAGGACGACGTAGCCGATGGCGACCAGGAACGGCCACCAGTCCTGGTACAGCGTGATGATGCCGACCATCACGAAGTAGTGGAAGTGCATCTCGGTGGCGCCGGCCGACAGCCACACCAGCTCGGCGGAGCAGGTCAACAGGCCCACGGCGGTGACCACGGTGGCCACCCGCCGGTGACCCCGGAGGGTGTGGGCGGCTATCCCGAACGGCGCCAGGAGGCCCGGGATCAGCATCGCCTCCCACACCGGGCGGCTCCGCGCCAGGGCAAAGATGGCGATCCCGGGCAGGTGGATCCACAGCACGGCGCTGATCCAGCGGTGGCGCTGGGCCCAGACCTCCTCGGGCAGGGGGGTCCCCTGGGGGAGGAGCGCACGCAGGCGGTGGGCGACGGGGCGCCACCGGAGGGGCCGGCCCCGGGGCAGGGCGCGGGCGAGGAGCACGCACGCGGCGACCACGGCCAGCTCGACGGCGGACGCCGCAATGTCGAGGCGGCCGAACTCCTCGGGTGACCAGGTCTCGGGCCCGACCGGCAGCCCCACGGTTCGCGAGACCAGCCACAACCCGACGGTGGCGGCATTGACGGCGGCCCCGAAGACAAGGACCGTCCGGGTCGGACGGGCCAGCACGACCGCTCCCCACGCCAGCTGGAACGTGGCCAGCAGGGCAAAGAAGACGCCGTAGGCGGTCGCCTCCTGGAAGTGCTCGGGACACACCGAGATGTGGATGCCGGCCACGAGCGCCGAGGCGGTTGCCAGGGCCTGCCGCCTCCGGTCGGCGGAGCGGGCGCTGCCCCACCAGCTCCGGGCGGTGGGGCCCAGGCTGGACACCAGAGAGCCGCCGAGGACGGTGGCCGGAGCGGGCCGGCGCAGGGCCAGGGCGGCCATCAGCGGGGCGATCAGGAAGCCGGCGTAATGCCAGAGCGGGTGCCCGGCCACGGCGGCGGCGGCGAGCACCCTCATCGGTCCCGGACCGCGCTTATTGACCGGCTCGGGGACATGGAACTAGTTCGGCCGGTGGCCCGATCTGGTCAAGCGTCATTCCCGCCGGGCGTTGACACCAATGATCAGGGCGCCGGCGTGGCCGCCTCCTGACCGGAGCCCACCGGTGTCAGCTCGAGGCGGTGGGTGGTGTCCACCGCCTCCAGCAGCCAACGATCGTGGGACACGAGGATCAGAGTGCCGCCGTAGCCGGCCAGCGCCTCCTCGAGCTGCTCGATGGCGGCCAGGTCGAGATGGTTGGTCGGCTCGTCGAGGACGAGCAGGTTCACCCCGGCGGCCTGGAACACGGCCAGCTCGAGGCGGGTGCGCTCCCCCGGGGACAGCGACCCGGCCGGGCGGGCCACGTGTGAGGCGCCGAGACCGAACTTGGCGAGGAGGGAGCGCCCCTCGGGAACGGTGAGACCCGAGCGGGAGAGGAAGCCGTCGAGCACGGGCCGGTCGGGAGGGAAGCCGAGGCGGTCCTGGCCCAGCTCGCCCACGGCGACGCTGGGACCGAGGTAGCGGCTGCCTCCGGTCAGCGGCAGCAGGCCGAGCAGCGCCTTCACGAGCGTGGTCTTGCCGCTCCCGTTGGGCCCCACCACCGCCAGCCGGTCACCCCAGCGGACCTCGAGGTCGACCGGGCCGAGCCGGAACCGGCCCCGTTCCATCACGGCGCCGTCCAGGCGCGCCACCACCGCGCCGGAGCGGGGCGCCTCGTCGATCGAGAACCGGAGGTCCCATCCCTCCCACGGCTTGTCGACGACGTCCATCCGCTCGAGGGCCCGCTCGGTCATGCGCGACCGGGACGCCAGCTTCTCGGTGCGGTTGATCCGGAAGTCCCTCTGCGCCTTGTCGTTGTCGCGGGGCGCCCGCTTCTCCCGGCGGGTCCCGGTCGTGGCCCAGTCCCGCTCCCGACGGGCCCGGTCGAGGAGGCGGCGGCGCTCCTGCCGGTAGACGGCGTGGGCCTCCTCGGCCTGGGCCCGGGCGCGGGCCCGTTCCTCCAGGTAGGCGGACCAACCGCCGCGGAACAGCCGCGAGGTGCGGGAGTGCTCGTCGATCTCCAGCACGGACGTGATCGTCCGCTCGAGGAAGGCCCGGTCGTGGGAGACGACGAGCACGCCGCCCCGCCCGACCACGAAGGCCTCCAGCTGGTCGAGGCCGGAGAAGTCGAGGTCGTTGGTGGGCTCGTCGAGCAGGATGACGTCGAAGCGCGACAGCAGGACGGCCGCCAGCGACACCCGGGCCGCCTCCCCGCCCGAGAGGGCGGCCGTCGGCAGCTCGAGCACCCGGGGCGGCAGCCCGAGCTCGGCGGTGACGGTCTCGATCCGGGCGTCGAGGTCGGCCGCGCCCAGGGCGGTCCAGCGGTGCAGGGCCGTGGCGTAGCGATCGGAGGCCCCCTCGGCGCCCCGGGCCAGGGCGTCGGCGGCCGCCTCGAGCTCGGCGTCGGCGGCGGCGATCCCCGTGCGCCGGCGCAGGTGGGCCAGCACCGCCTCGTCGAGGCGCCGGTCCGGCTCCTGGGCCAGGTAGCCCACGGTGGCGTCGGGCGGAGCCAGCTCGACGGTGCCCGCGTCGGGGCGGTCGAGCCCGGCCAGTATCCGCAGGAGGGTGGTCTTGCCCACCCCGTTGGGGCCCACGACCCCGGTGCGGGCCTCGGGCCCGACGGTGACGGAGACGTCGGCCAGGACCACCTCCCGGCCCCGCTCGCGGCGCAGGCCGCGGGCGGTCAGGACCGCGTGGCGGCCCGCAGCGTCAGGACTTGGCGCGGTAGATGACCTGCAGCTCGGTGAAGCCGTAGTAGCCCCACGGCCCGTTCTCCACCCCGATCCCGCTCCACTTGGCGCCCCCGAACGGCTGGTGGGGAGCCAGGGCCAGGTGGGAGTTCACCCACGCCGTCCCGCACTCGAGGCGGGCGGCCACCTCGCCGCCCCGCTCCGGGTCGGCGCTCCACACCGAGCCGGACAGGCCGAAGTGGGTGGCGTTGGCCCGCTCCACGGCGTCGTCGAGGTCGCGGTAGGCGACGACGGGCAGGGCCGGGCCGAACTGCTCCTCGTCGACGATGCGGGTGCCGTCGGAGACGTCGGCCAGGATCGTCGGCTCGAAGAAGTAGCCGTTCCCGTCCATGGGCTTGCCGCCCGTGACCGCCTTGGCCCCGCCCTTGACGGCGTCGGCCACCAGCTCCTTGACCCGCTCGAACTGAGGCTTGTTGTTGATCGGCCCCAGCTGGGTCCCCTCGGCGGTGCCGTCCCCGACCTTCACCGAACGGGCCCGCTCGGCCAGGGCCTCGACGACGTCGTCGTAGAGGCGCTCGGGGACATAGACCCGCTTGATGGCCGAGCAGACCTGACCGTTGTTCTGGAACGCCCCCCAGAACAGCTTGTCGGCGATGGCCGCGGGCTCGACGTCGTCGAGGATGATGGCGGGGTCGTTGCCGCCGAGCTCGAGGGTGACGCGCTTCAGGTCGGGCGCGGCGGCGGCGGCCACGTGCTTGCCGGTGGCCACCGAGCCGGTGAAGCTGATCTTGCGGGGGACCGGGTGCGACGTCATCCACTTGCCCAGCTCGTCCCCACCGCTGACCACGTTGAGGACTCCGGGCGGGAGGATGTCGCGCAGCAGCTCACCGAGCTTGAGGGTGCTGAGCGGCGTGTACGGGGACGGCTTCAGCACCATGGTGTTGCCGGCCAGCAGGGCGGGGGCGATCTTCCACGACGCGAGCACCAGGGGGAAGTTCCACGGGGTGATGGCCGCCACCACCCCCAGCGGCTTGCGGATGACCTCGGCGTAGGCGTTGCCGTCGTCCTGGATGACCTCGGGCTCGAGCTCCAGGTCGGCGTAGTACTTGAACCAGATGCCGGCCCCGAAGACCTCGGTGCCAGCGTCGGACAGCGGCTTGCCCTGCTCGGAGGTCAGCACCGGGCCCAGCTCCGCTGCCACGCCGAAGAGGGCGTCACCGATCTTGTGGAGGGTCTGGCGGCGCAGCTTCTCGTCCAGGCGCCAGTCCCGGTAGGCCTTGGCCGCCGACTCGAAGGCGGCGTCGAGCTGCTCCTTGGTGCAGTCGGGCGCCTCGGCGTACACCGAGCCCGTGGCCGGGTTGACGACCTCGAAGGTCTTCTCGGTCGGCGCCGCCGAGCCGCTGATGGTCATGCTGAAGTCGGCCATTTGAACCCCCATCCGGAACGCGCTTTCGGGGGGCCACGCTACCGGGAGCCCTGGGGGCCAGCCACTCCGCTACCGGCGCAGGGCCACCACCGAGCTGGAGGGGTGGTTGAGCATGCACCGCTTGCGCTCCCACTCCTCCAGCCACTCCTCGAGCTCACGGGCGGGGACCGGTCGGGACAGGTAGTAGCCCTGGGCCCGGGCGCATCCCAGCTGGCGGAGCCGCTCCCAGGTGAGACCGTCCTCGATCCCCTCGGCCACGACGTCCAGCTCGAGGTGGCGGGCCAGGTCGATGGTGGCCCCGACCACC
>DASUHN010000396.1 GCA_036273495.1 Acidimicrobiales bacterium
CCGGCGCAACTCGGGGCCGAGGTGGCCGCCGGCGCCCTGGTCGTCGACATCCGGCCCTCCGACTCCCGGGACCGGGAGGGTGCCCTCGAGGGGGCCCTGATCCTCGAGCGCACCGTGCTCGAGTGGCGGCTCGACCCGACGAGCGCCCACCGCGTGGACGGGATGCGGGATCCCGGCCAACGCGTGGTGATCGTGTGCAACGAGGGTTACGCGTCCAGCCTGGCCGCCGCGGCCCTGCGCGACCTCGGGCTGACGAACGTCACCGATCTCGAGGGTGGTTACCGGGCGCTCTAGCAGGGTCCCCGCCGTTCGCCGCGGGCGTGGTCCCGGGGACCCGGGTGCCCGCCGCCCTGACTGAGCCCTCCTCGACCAGATGGCCCACGGCCCGGCCCAGGAGCCTCCGGCTGCCCGTGAAGTCCGGCCTCCAGTCGGCTCGGCTCTCGGGTCGGTTGACCGAGAGCATCAGCTCGCTCATGGCCACGCCCCGCACGGCGTGGAACACGAACTCCGCCAGGCGGGGGTCCCTCTCGCCGCTGTCGGGGAACAGCTCTCGGGCCAGTCGGTCGAAGAGGGGAGTGGCCGAGGCGTTCATGTCTTGCAGCATCTCGATGCTGCGCTGGGACGTGGCGGGATCGTGGCTGAGGTTGAGCGCCACCTGCATGAAGGCCAGCCAGGCCGGCTGCCCGTAGTAGTCGGCCAGGATGTCGAAGTAGGACTCCACCCGCTCGCTCATCGTGGCCCCGGTGATGTGGCGCTCGGCCAGGAGGCGGCGGAGGCGCTCGGTGCCCTCCTCCATCACCGCCAGCATCAGTGACTCCCGGCTGCCGAACCAGTACTGGATCACGCCCCAGGAGAGACCGGCCCGCTCGGCTATGGCGTTGGAGCTGGCCCGGTAGAAGCCGTTCTCGAGGATGCACCGGATGGCGGCCTCGATCACCCGTTGCCGGGTGTCGCCGTCCTGGTCGGAGGAGGGCTTCGACGACGCTCGGGCCATCGGTCCGAACCTAGCAGCGCGGTCCCCGCCTACGGCCGGCCGAGGATCAGCCCCGAGCGCCCGGTGGCCACGAGGACCCGGTCCGCCCCGGCCACCTGGTTGGCGGCGGTGCCGCGGAGCTGGCGGACGGCCTCGGTGATGTTGTTCATCCCGTGGATGTACGCCTCACCCAGCAGACCCCCGTTGGTGTTCACGGGGATCGTCCCCCCGATGTCGATGTTGCCGGCGGCGATGAACTCACTCGCCTCGCCGGGTCCACAGAACCCGTACGCCTCCAGCTGGACGTGCACGATCGGGGAGAAGTTCTCGTAGATCATGGCCACGTCGATGTCGTCGGGGCCGACCCCGGCCCGCTCGTACAGCCGGCGCCCCAGCGACATCGCCTCGGGGAACTCGGCCATCTCCGGGTGGAAGTAGTTGAACATCTCGTCCCCGTTGGCCAGCTGGACCTGGTCGGCGGCCACGATGCGGGCTCCCCCGTTCGGGAGGTCGGCCAGCCGGTCCTCGCGGGTCACGACCAGCGCCACCCCGCCGTCGCTCTCCTGGCAGCAGTCGAGCAGGCGGAGGACGGGCTCCACGATCCAGCGCGACGACTGATGGTCGTCCAGGGTGATGGGGCGGCCGTAGAACCAGGCCGCCGGATTGGTGGCGGCGTGCCTGCGGGCCACCACGGTGTAGCGCCCGAAGTCCTCGTTGGTCGCACCGTAGCGGGCCATGTACCGCTGGAACTGCAGCCCGTAGATCTTGGCGGGGGTGTCGACGCCGAAGGGCTGGTACCAGTTCCAGGTGGGGTCCCGGAGCCCGGCCACCGGCTGGCCGAAGCGCCGGCCCGAGCGCTCGTTGAAGGCCCGGTAGACGAGGACGGCGTCGGCGGCACCGGCCAGGACCGCGGTGGCGGCGAGCTGGATGGTCGCGTTGACCCCGCCCCCGCCCCCGCGGGTCCGCGCCGTGTAGTGGAGCTCGGGGATCCCGAGCGTCCGGATGAGGCTGAGCTCGTCACTGGGGTCGATGGCAAAGGTGACGGTCCCGTCGATGGCGGCGGGGGTGAGCCCGGCGTCGGCGATGGCGGCCAGTGACGCCTCGGCGGCCAGCTGGAGCTCACTGCGCCCCGAGTCCTTGGAGAACTCCGTCTGGCCGATCCCGGCGATGACCGCGCCCGCCGCCTTCATCGGCCCCTCGCCCGGGCGGGGCGGAACTGCGGTAGGACGACCCCGTCGTAGTCGACGAAACAGGCCTCGACCGCCATGTCGTTGCGGACCTCGTCGGGCGCGGTCTCGACCAGGTTCGAGACCAGCCTGACCCCTTCGGCCAGCTCGACCAGCACGACGATGCGGGGCGCGGCGTCGGGCTCGGTGGGATGGCGGGACAGGAGCCAGGCGTAGACCGTTCCGCGCCCGCTGGCCGGGCGGGTGGTCCACGTGGCCGATCCGCACGCCGGGCACAGGGGAGTGGGCGGGTGCTGGAGCCGGCCGCACGAGCCGCACTGGCGCAGGAGCAGCTGTCCCTGCCTCACCGCGTCCCAGAACCAGCCGTCGTCGGGGCCGGGCCGGGGCGCGATCACGGTCGGCACTGCGACCACCCCGCCATCCGGTCCCACAGCCGGGTCCGGTC
>DASUHN010000397.1 GCA_036273495.1 Acidimicrobiales bacterium
CCGATGGACGTGGTCGAGTCCGTCGAGACCGAGGGGGTGCGGCTGCGGGGGGAGACGCTCAACCTGGGCCGCTTCGAGCGGCGCCGGGGCGAGGTGCTGCTGGGCAAGGACCTCTCCGCCCGCCACGTGATCCACGTCGAGGGGGCCCGGCTGGTTCGGGCCAACGACATCGAGCTGGCGTGCATCGACGGGCGGTGGACGGTGGTGGGGGTGGACACCAGCTCCCGGCCGGTCCTGCGCCGCGTCCTGCCGCGCGGCCTGCGCCGGCGGGTGAAGGCGGGGCCGTGCATCGACTGGGCCCAGATCGAGCCGTTCGTGTCCCACGTCCCGACGGCCCGACTCCGGCTCCCGTTCCGCAAGCTGGCCAAGCTCCATCCCGCTCTCATAGCCGACCTCGTCGAGGCGGCCTCCCACGACGAGGGGGAGGAGATCATCGAGGCGGTGGGCCAGGACCGGGAGCTGGAGGCCGACGTCTTCGAGGAGCTCGACACCGAGCACCAGGTCGAGTTCCTGAACTCCCGCACCGACGCCGAGGCGGCGCGGATCCTGGCCCGCATGGCACCCGACGACGCCGTCGACCTCCTCACCGACCTGGACCAGGAGCGCCGGCTGCCGATACTCCAGCTCCTGCCCGGGCCCGCCCAGCGCAAGGTGCGCAAGCTCCTCAGCTACCACCCGGAGACCGCCGGCGGCCTGATGAACCCGGAGTTCGTCGAGGTCGCACAGTCGGGGAAGGTCAGCGACTGTCTCGAGGCGGTGCGGAGCGCCAAGATCCCGGCCGAGGCGGTGGGCGTGCTGTACGCCGTCGACGACGACCGCGTTCTGACCGGAACCGTGCTGCTGGCCGACCTGGTCCGGGCCGCGCCGTCCGCCCCGCTCGGCGGCGTCATCCGGACCGATCCCATTGCCCTGCAGCCGGATGCCGACGTCCACGAGATCGTGCGGAAGATGACCGACTTCAATCTGGCCGTGATCCCGGTGACCGACGACGACGGACGGATGCTCGGACAGATCACCGTCGACGATGTGCTGGAGCTCCTTCTGCCGTCCGGATGGCGCCGCCAGTACGGCATGTCGGCCCCCGACTGACGGGCGCCAAGGGGCTGGCCCGCCCGGGCCCCGGGAGTTAGGATCGCCGCAAGCAGCCGCACCTCGTTCGGTGAGGCGTCTGCTCGGACATAGGCCACTGACCCCACCTGTCGAGAGACACTCCGGGTCAGAACAGTCCACCCCGGGTTAAGGGGTGAACCGAAGTGGCTGATCCCTTCGGATCTACGCCGGGCAGTGCCAAAGCTCTGACGACAGGGGTCGGGTATGGCAGACGACGACGCGCACATCGGGGAGATCCGGGGCGCCCTGGGGACCATCTCCGGGCACGACCTCGGGCCCCGTCGCGGGTGGCGGCAGCGCCTTCTCACCCTGGCGGCCATCATCGGCCCCGGGCTCATCGTCACCGTCGGGGACAACGACGCCGGCGGGGTGTCGACGTACTCGCAGGCCGGACAGAACTACGGGACCAGCCTCCTCTGGACGCTGATCCTGCTCATCCCGATCCTGATCGTGAACCAGGAGATGGTCGTGCGCCTGGGCGCGGTGACCGGCGTGGGCCAGGCCCGGCTGATCATCGAGCGCTTCGGCCGGTTCTGGGGCTGGTTCTCGGTCGGAGACCTCTTCGTCCTCGACTTCCTCACCATCGTCACCGAGTTCATCGGGGTGGCCCTGGCCCTGGGCTACTTCGGAGTCAGCAGGTACGTGGCCGTGCCGCTCGCGGCGGCGGGGCTGGTGGCCATCACGGCCAGCGGGAGCTTCCGGCGCTGGGAGCGATTCATGCTCCTGTTCGTGGGCGCCAACTTCCTGGTGATCCCCCTGGCGGTCTTCAGTCACCCGAAGGCGGGGCCGGTACTCCACGACCTGTTCGTGCCCGGCGTGCAGGGCGGGGCCAACTCCACGTCCGTGCTGCTGATCATCGCCGTCATCGGCACCACGGTTACCCCGTGGCAGCTGTTCTTCCAGCAGTCCAACATCGTCGACAAGCGCATCACCCCGCGCTGGATCAACTACGAGCGGGCCGACACCGTCCTCGGGTCGGTCATCACCCTCGTCGGCGCCGGGGCCCTGATGGCCACGTGCGCCTTCGCCTTCGGCCACACTCCCCTGACCGGCCACTTCCGGGACGCGGCCGGGGTGGCCTCCGGCCTGGGCCGGTTCCTGGGCCACGGTGCCGGCACGCTCTACGCCCTCGTCCTGCTCAACGCCTCGATCATCGGCGCCGGCGCCGTCACCCTGGCCACGTCCTACGCGGTGGGCGACGTGTTCGGAGCGCACCAGTCACTGGACCGCCGGTTCCGGGACGCCAAGGGTTTCTACGCCGGCTTCGCCGTGCTGGTGGCCGTGGCGGCCGGCATCGTCCTCATCCCGAACGCCCCCCTGGGGCTGATCACCACACTGGTGCAGGCCCTGACCGGGCTGCTCGTGACCAATGCGACCGTCTTCGTGCTGTTCCTGTGCAACGACCGCGACGTCCTCGGCCCGTGGGTGAACCGCACCTGGCTCAACGCGGTGGCGTTCGTGATCGTGGCCGCCCTGCTGATGCTGTCCCTGATCCTGGTGGTGACCACCGTCTTCCCGCACGTCGACGTGCTGCACCTGACCGTGGTCCTGGGGGCCGTCATGGTCGCCGGGCTGCTGGTCGTGGCCGTGGCCAACCGGAGGACGTCGGGAACGACGGTGCGGCTGGTCGGGGAGGAGAAGGTCCGCCGGGGGACCTGGCGTATGCCGCCGCTGGCCCTGATGGGCCGTCCCGAGTGGTCGCGCGGCCGGAAGATCGCGATGGGATCGCTGCGCATCTATCTGGTCGTGGCCGTCGTGCTGCTGGTAGTCAAGGCGGTCCAGCTCGGGTCGGGGGGCTGACCATCCCACTGTCGGGGGGGTTGACAGGAGGAAACTGGTTGGATGCCGCTGGCGCGCGGTGTCCCCACCCGCCCGACGGGACCGACCAGGCCGGCTTGGGCCGACGCGGCCCTGGCGGCCATGCGGAGCCAGGGCGTCAGCACGGCGGACATGGCCGCTCTGATCGGTCTGTCCCCGCGGGCTCTGTCCGGCCGGCTCGCCGGGCGGGTCCGGCCCCTCACGTCGGAGATGAGGGCCCTGGCGGCCGCCCTCGAGCTACCGCTCGAGGCCCTGGTCGGCGCCCGGCCCCTCGGCTGGGAGGTCCGGCGGGGCCCCGCCGTGGAGCTGCTCACCGGTCGGGACCGGCGGGTGTACGCCGCCGCCGGCCGGGTCCCGAGCGGGGCGCCGCTCGTCACGGTGACCGCCGTGCAGTCCTACGTCGACTCGCTCCTGGGCCGGCCCTGGTGGCGGGCGCTCTGCCCCGAGACCTCGGCGGTTAGGGTCACCGGGGGAGGCGGGGGCGGCACCGGTGCCCCGGCCTGGCACGAGTCCTCGATCGAGCCCGAGGGCCTGTCCCACGTCCTGCACATGCCCCGGTGGTCGCGCCGGCCGCTGACCGTCCTGCACGAGTTGGCCCACGTGGTGGTGGAACCGATCCTGTGGGCCCGCCCCCACGGTCCCCAGTTCGTCCGGGCCTGGATCGACCTGGTCACCGAGATGATGGGACCCGACCGGGCCCGGGCCCTCACCGTCGAGCTGCGGGCCGAGCGCATCCGCCCCGGCAGCCGGGTCGGGCTGCTGGCCGACAGGCAGCGGGGGCTGGCGGCGCTGGCCGAGATGCTCGGCCGGGGGCTGCACGAGAGGCGAGGAGGGGAGCGGTAGCTTCGCCCTTCTGTGCCCGATGAAGGGGATCGATCCGGAGCGTGGGGTATCGACCGCGCCCGCGTGCCCGCCCACGTGGCGTGCGTCATGGACGGGAACGGCCGCTGGGCCGCCCGCCGGGGCCTGCCGCGCACCGAAGGCCACGCCGCCGGTGAGGAGGCCCTCCTCGACGTTGTCGACGGGGCGCTCGAGATCGGCATCCGCTGGCTCACCGTGTACGCCTTCTCCACCGAGAACTGGCGCCGCCCGGTGGACGAGGTGCGTTACCTCATGCGGTTCAACGAGGGCATCCTCACCCGCCACCGTGACGACCTCAACGACAAGGGCGTGCGCATCCGCTTCATCGGCCGGCGGGACTGGCGGGTCCCCCGCCGGCTGACCCGCCACATCGAGGAGTCGGAGTCGCTCACCGCCTCCAACCGGCGCATGACGCTGGTCGTGGCCTTCAACTACGGCGGGCGGGCCGAGATCGTCGACGCCGTCCGCGCCCTGGTGGCCGACGGCGTGTCGGAGTCGCGCATCGACGAGCGGGCCATCCGCTCCCGCCTGTACGCCGCCGACGTCCCCGATCCCGATCTCGTCGTCCGGACGTCGGGTGAGTTCCGGATCTCCAACTTCCTCCTGTGGGAGCTGGCCTACAGCGAGCTGGTGTTCACCGACGTGCTCTGGCCCGACTTCCGCCGGGACCATCTCTACGACGCTGTGCGCGAGTACCAGCAGCGCGAGCGCCGCTTCGGCGCCGTCCGATGAGCCTGTACCGCGACCGCGGGGTGGTGCTGCGCACGATCCGGCTCGGGGAGGCGGACCGCATCGTCACCTTCGTCACCGAGTCCCACGGGAAGGTGAGGGCGGTGGCCAAGGGCGTCCGGCGGACCAAGAGCCGCTTCGGCGCCCGCCTCGAGCCGTTGGGCCACGCCGCCCTGCTCCTGTACCAGGGCCGGGAGCTGGACGTGGTGACCCAGGCCGAGAGCATCGAGCACTTCCGTCCCATCCGCGAGGATCTCGAGGCGATGGCGGCGGCCACCGCCATGCTCGAGGCCGTCGACCAGATGGCCCAGGAGCGTCATGCCAACCCCCGCCTGTACCACATGCTGGTGGGCGCCCTGCGGGCTCTGGCCGGGTCGCACTCCCAGCTCGTCGTGCCGGCGTTCTTCCTCAAGCTCCTCTCCGCCGAGGGGTTCGAGCCGCTGCTCGACCAGTGCGCGGGGTGTGGCTCGCCCGGGCCGCTGGTGGCCTTCGACCTCGACCAGGGTGGGGCCCTGTGCCGCTCCTGCCGGCGGGGCGTGGCGCTGAGCCCGGACGCGCTGGCCCTCATGCGGCGCATCCTCGGCGGCGGCCTGGCCGGGGTGCTGGCCGAGCCCGAGCCGGCGGGCTGGCACGAGGTGTCGAGCCTGGCGTCGCGGGCCCTCGAGCACCACCTGGAGCGCCGTCTGCGCAGCCTGGGGGTCCTGGACCGGGCGTAAAGGGTCTCCGCCTCCCGTCTGTGCCATTACATTCTGGCGATGGCTGACGATCTCATGGAGCGGGTGGTGAACCTGTGCAAGCGGCGCGGGTTCGTGTTCCCGTCCAGCGAGATCTACGGCGGCTTCCGCTCCACCTACGACTACGGGCCGCTCGGCGCGCTGATGCTCCGGAACGTGCGCGATGCGTGGCTGCGCTCGATGGTGCAGCTGCGCCAGGACGTGGTGGTCATCGACGCGGCCATCCTCTCCAGCCCCCGGGTGTGGGAGGCCTCCGGCCACCTGGCCAACTTCACCGATCCCCTGGTCGACTGCCGCAAGTGCAAGGAGCGCTGGCGGGCGGACCAGATCGAGGGGGTGTGCCCGAACTGCGGGTCGACCGACCTGACCGAGGCCCGGCCCTTCAACATGATGTTCAAGACGTTCGTGGGCCCCGTCGAGGAGGGGGCGTCGGTGGCCTACCTGCGCCCCGAGACGGCCCAGGGAATGTTCACCAACTTCCTCAACGTGTTGAACACGGCCCGGAAGAAGCCCCCCTTCGGGATCGCCCAGGTGGGCAAGTCGTTCCGCAACGAGATCACGCCGGGCAACTTCGTGTTCCGCACCCGTGAGTTCGAGCAGATGGAGCTCGAGTACTTCGTCCCCCCGGGGGACGGGCCCAAGTGGTACGAGTACTGGTGTTCGGAGCGGATGCAGTGGTACCAGGACCTCGGGATCTCGCCGGACAAGCTCCGCCTGCGCCAGCACGAGACCGACGAGCTCAGCCACTACTCCTCGGGTACCGCCGACGTGGAGTTCGCCTATCCGTGGGGCTGGGGGGAGCTCGAGGGCGTAGCCCAGCGGACGGACTACGACCTCCTCCAGCACTCCCAGCACTCCGGGGAGAAGCTGGAGTTCTTCGACCAGGCCACGGGCGAGCGCTACGTCCCCCACGTGGTGGAGCCCGCCGCGGGAGCCACCCGCGCCATGATGGCGTTCCTGCTGGCCGCCTACGACGAGGACACCGTGGGCGGTGAGGCGCGCACCGTGCTGCACCTCCACCCGCGGCTGGCGCCGAACAAGGTGGCGGTCCTCCCGCTGTCCCGGAAGGAGCCCCTCCTCGAGCTGGCCCAGCGCGTCCTCAGCGAGCTGAGGCCGCAGTGGCAGTGCGACTACGACGAGACCCAGTCCATCGGCCGCCGCTACCGCCGGCAGGACGAGATCGGCACCCCGCTGGCCGTGACCGTGGACTTCGACAGCCTGGAGGACGACGCGGTCACGATCCGGGACCGCGACTCGACCGAGCAGGTCCGCGTGCCCATCGGGGGCCTGGTGGAGGAGATCCGGGGGCGGCTCGGTCTCCTTTAGGCTGGGGCCGTGCCATACGTCTTCGGCTTCGACCACAAGCACCGGCGTCCGCCGATGCAGATGAAGGACCAGCTGGGGGGCAAGGGCGCCAACCTGGCGGAGATGACCTCGGTGCTGGAGCTCCCGGTGCCGCCCGGCTTCACCATCTCGACCGAGGCCAGCCGGTCGTACATGGGCGGCGGGTGGCCCGAGGGCCTGACCGGGGAGGTGGAGCGGCACCAGGGCCGGCTGGAGAAGGCCATGGGCAAGCGGCTGGGGGATCCCGCCGACCCGCTGCTCGTCAGCGTGCGCTCGGGGGCCAGGTTCTCGATGCCGGGGATGATGGACACCGTCCTCAACCTCGGCCTCAACGACGACTCGGTCGAGGGGCTGGCCAAGCAGACCAGCGACGAGCGCTTCGCCTACGACTCCTACCGCCGGTTCATCGCCATGTACGGCCGCATCGTGCTCGGGATCGAGGGGGCTCGCTTCGACGAGCTGTTCGATGCGGCCAAGGAGCTCGCCGACACGAGCTCGGACGCCGCCGTCCCAACCGAGCTGCTCCGCTACCTGGTGCGGTCCTACAAGCAGATCGTCGAGCGGGAGACCGGCAAGCCGTTCCCGCAGGAGCCCGGGGACCAGCTGCGCGGCGCCATCGAGGCCGTCTTCCGGTCGTGGAACTCGCCGCGCGCCATCGCCTACCGGAACCGGGAGCACATCCCCCACGACCTGGGCACGGCGGTCAACGTCCAGACCATGGTGTTCGGCAACCGGGACGACAACTCGGGCACCGGCGTCGGCTTCACCCGGGACCCCGCCACGGGGGCCCAGGGTGCCTACGGGGACTTCCTCGTCAACGCCCAGGGGGAGGACGTGGTGGCGGGGATCCGCAACACCGAGCCGCTCTCGGCCCTCAAGGACCGGTTCCCGAAGATCTACAAGCAGCTGATGGACATCTTCGAGCGGCTCGAGCGCCATTACCGCGACATGTGCGACACCGAGTTCACCATCGAGCAGGGCAAGCTCTGGATGCTCCAGACCCGGGTCGGCAAGCGGACGGGCGCCGCTGCCCTCAAGATGGCGGTCGAGATGACCCGGGACAAGCACATCAAGCTCAGCCGGGAGGAAGCGGTCCAGCGGGTCACCGGGGAGCACCTGGACCAGGTGCTGCACCCGCACTTTGCCGCATCGGACCTCGAGGTGCTCACGAAGGGCCTCGGCGCCAGCCCGGGCGCGGCGGTCGGCAGGGTGTACTTCTCCGCCGACGCCGCCTCCGAGGCGTCCGAGCGGGGGGAGAAGGTCATCCTCGTCCGGACCGAGACCAGCCCCGAGGACGTGCACGGCATGATCGTGTCCGAGGGGATTCTCACCTCCCGCGGTGGGCTGGTGAGCCACGCCGCGGTGGTGGCGCGGGGTTGGGGCAAGCCGGCCGTGGTCGGCGCCGAGTCGGTCCGGATCTCCGGAACCACGTTCTCGGCGGGCGGCGCAACCGTCCACCAGGGAGACACCATCTCGATCGACGGCACGACCGGGGAGGTGGTGCTGGGTGAGGTCAAGCTGTCGGCGCCCGAGCCCCCGCCGGAGTTCCACACCCTGCTCGGCTGGGCCGACCAGATCAGGGCCGGAAAGCTGGCGGTGCGGGCCAACGCCGACAACGGGCCCGATGCCGCCAACGCCCGCCAGTTCGGAGCCGAGGGCATCGGGCTGTGCCGCACCGAGCACATGTTCCTGGGGGAGGACCGGTTGCCGATCGTTCGCCGGATGATCCTGGCCTCCGATCCCGAGGAGGAGGCCGCCGCCCTCGAGGAGCTGCGCCAGGCGCAGAAGACCGACTTCGAGGCCATCCTCGAGGCCATGGACGGCCTGCCTGTCACCGTCCGGCTCCTCGACCCGCCCCTTCACGAGTTCCTTCCCTCGACCGAGGAGCTGGCCCTCAAGGAGGCCACCGAGGGGCTCACCGCCGAGGAGCGGCGCCTCTACGACGCCGCCCGGTCGTGGCAGGAGTCCAATCCCATGCTGGGCACGCGCGGCGTACGCCTCGGCGTGGTGAAGCCGGGTCTGTACACGATGCAGGTGCGGGCGCTGATGCAGGCGGCCGCGGCCCGGGTGGCGGCCGGCGGGCACCCCGTCGTCGAGGTCATGATCCCGCTGACCGTCACCCGCGAGGAGCTGGCCCTGGCCCGCTCCTGGGTGGAGGAGGCCATTGCCGAGACGACCGGGGGCAAGAAGAAGGGGATCGACGTGACCATCGGCACGATGATCGAGACGCCGCGGGCGGCCATCCGCGCCGACGAGATAGCTGAAGCGGCCGACTTCTTCTCCTTCGGGACCAACGACCTCACCCAGATGACCTTCGGGTTCAGCCGCGACGACGTCGAAGGGCGGTTGATGAACGCCTATCTGGAGGCGGGTCTGCTCAGCCGCAACCCGTTCGAGACCATCGACCCCGGCGGGGTGGGAGAGCTGGTTCGGATGGGGGCCCAGCGGGGCCGCGCCACCAAGCCCACGCTCAAGCTAGGGGTGTGCGGGGAGCACGGAGGGGATCCGGAGTCGATCGCGCTGTTCGCCGACGCCGGTCTCGACTACGTGAGCTGCTCTCCGTTCCGGGTGCCCATAGCTCGGCTGGCCGCCGCCCAGGCGGTGGTGGGGGCGGCGGGGAACTCCACCGCGTAGCGGTGTAGCGGTGGTGGCCCGGTTGGCGGTGGCGTAGTGGCCATCCTCGACGAGGACGTGGCACGGGTCCGTGCCGAGACCGACTTCGTCGCGGTCGCCAGCGAGCACATCGCCCTCAAGCGCCAGGGCCGCCGGTGGGTGGGGCTGTGCCCGTTCCACGCCGAGAAGACACCGTCGTTCTCGGTCAACGCCGAGGAGGGCCTCTACTACTGCTTCGGGTGCCAGGCGTCCGGTGACGTGATCACCTTCGTCCGGGAGATGGAGCACCTCGATTTCGTGGGGGCGGTCGAGGCGCTGGCGGCGCGGGCGGGGATCCAGCTCCGCTACGACGAGGCGGCGGGAGGGGAGCGCCGGCGCCACAAGGTCCTGCAGGAGGCGCTGGAGAAAGCCGTCGACTACTACCACGAGCAACTGCTGTCGGGACCGGCCAGCTCCGCCGCCCGGAGATATCTGCGCGAGGCGCGCGGCTACGACGGCGAGGTCGTCCGCCGGTTCAAGATCGGCTGGGCTCCCGACGCCTGGGACGCCCTCTCGCGCGCCCTCGGCCTGCCCGACGACGTCCTACGGGACACCGGCCTCGGCTTCGTCAACAGTCGTGGACGGCGCCAGGACGCGTTCCGCGCCCGCATCATGTTCCCGATCTTCGACGCGGGAGGCCGCCCGGTGGCGTTCGGGGGCCGCCTGCTCCCGGGAGGCCGGTCCGACGCCCCGAAGTACAAGAACTCGGCCGACACCCCGCTCTACTCGAAGCACCGCACCCTGTACGGCCTCAACTGGTCCAAAGGGGGCATCGTCGAGAAGGGCGAGGTCGTGGTGTGCGAGGGCTACACCGACGTCATCGGCATGTTCCTGGCGGGGGTGCCGCGGGCGGTGGCCACCTGCGGCACCAGCCTCGCCGACGGTCATTTCCGGTTGCTCAAGAATTTCGCGCGGCGTGTCGTTCTTGCCTACGACGCCGACGCGGCCGGACAGGCCGCGGCCGAGAAGTTCCACGAGTGGGAGCGACAGTTCGAGATGGACATTGCCGTGGCCGCCCTGCCTGCCGGGGCCGACCCGGGTGACGTGGCGCGTTCGGACCCCGAGGCCCTGCGCGCCGCGGTCGAGGACGCGCTACCGTTCATGGGCTTCCGCGTCGAGCGCGTGCTGGGCGCGGCTGATCTGTCGACGCCCGAGGGACGGGCCCGGGCGGCCGAGGCGGCTCTGGCGGTGGTGGCCGAGCATCCCAACCAGCTGGTGAAGGACCAGTACGTGATGGTGGTGGCCGAACGCTGCCGCATGGACCCCGCCCGGCTGCGGGAGATGAGCCAGCGGGTGACGCGTCCAGGCCCCGGCGGACGCGAAGACGGCCCCTCGCAGGCATCGCCACCCCGGGCCGGCGCCCAGGGCCGCACCGGGCCGGGCGACGGTGGAGCGCGCCGCACGCGACCGACCGCCGCCGTCGTCGAGGTGGATGCCCTCCGCCTGGCCGTGCACCGGCCCGAAGAGGTTGCCGACCGGCTGGAGGAACAGCTGTTCACCGATCCCGTCCACCAGGCCGCCCTGCGGGCCCTCATCGGGGCATCGACGCTCCACGAGGCCATCGACGCCGCCGAGCCCGAGGCGGCGGCGCTGCTCCAGCGCCTGGCCGTGGAGGACGCCTCGGAGGACGACGTGGACGTCACCACGGCTGACCTGGCGCGGGGCGCGGCGACCCGGGAGGTGGCCCGTCTGGCCTCCCTCAAGGTATCCGAGGATCAACTCGGGGAAGTGGCCCGCCGCAACGGTTGGTTGAAGCTGCAGATCGAGGCGCTGTCGGATCCGCAAGAACGAGTCGAGTCCTGCAAGCGGCTGGTAGCCTGGTTGGCGGATCAAACGGAGGGGGAGTAGGGGTAATTGAGCGACGCCAACTCCTCTGTGTCGGTCGGTAAGAAGGAGCAGCAGTTCGCCGCGCTCCTCGCCGTCGGCAAGGAGCGGGGCTTCCTCACCCAGGATGACCTCATGACCGTGCTCGAGGCGGTCGAGTTGAGCGCGGCGTTGATCGACGGTGTCGTCAGCCGCGTCCGCGCCGAGGGCATCACCTACATCGACGAGTCCGAGGACGACCTCGCTACCGACGCCACGGTCGTGGCGGAGCCCGCCGTCGCCACCGTCCCCGCGCGTGAGGAGGCGACGGTCGGGGCCACGAGCACCACGACGCGCGCACCCGCCGTCGCGCCGGCGCGCCGCCGGGGCGCAGGTGACCGCCCCGACGACGACGACCGTGGCAGCGGCGGGTTCGGCGCCGATCCCGTCCGTGCCTATCTCAAGGAGATCGGCAAGGTCCCCCTGCTCCGTCCCGACGAGGAGGTGGCCCTGGCCCGCCGGGTGGAGGCGGGCCTGCACGCCGCCGAGCGGATCGCCACCATGGAGGACAACTTCGGCACCGTGGCCGATCCCGGTGTCGTCGGCCCGGAGGAGCTGATGGTGGCCGACGGCCTCAAGGCCAAGGAGCTGTTGATCGAGGCCAACCTGCGCCTGGTCGTGTCGATCGCCAAGCGCTACCGGAACCGCGGTATGGCGTTCCTCGACCTCATCCAGGAGGGGAACCTGGGCCTCATGAGGGCGGTCGACAAGTTCGACTACACCAAGGGCTTCAAGTTCTCGACCTATGCCACGTGGTGGATCCGCCAGGCCATCACGCGCGCCATCGCCGACCAGGCCCGCACCATCCGCATCCCGGTGCACATGGTCGAGACGATCAACAAGGTCACACGCATGCAGCGCACCATGCTCCAGGAGCTGGGCCGGGAGCCCACCGCCGAGGAGCTGGCCGCCCGCCTCGACCTGACCGCCGAGCGGGTACGCGAGATCCAGCGCATCAACCAGGACACGGTCTCGCTCGAGCAGCCCATGGGTGACGAGGACTTCAGCCTCTCGGACGTGATCGAGGACGAGGGGGCGGTGATGCCCGTCGACGCCGCCACCCGCACCCTCCTCAACGAGGCCATCAAGACCGCCCTGGGCCAGCTGAGCGAGCGCGAGCAGGAGGTGATGCGCCTCCGCTTCGGTCTCGACGACGGGCAGATGCGCACCCTCGAGGAGGTCGGGCGGGTGTTCGGCGTGACGCGCGAGCGGATCCGTCAGATCGAGGCCAAGACGCTCGCCAAGCTGCGCCACCCGATGCGCAGCCAGCCCCTCCGCGACTACCTGGACGAGGAGTAGCGCCCGGCGCCGATTGGCGGCGCCTCGGCTCCTACCGGCCGGAGCCGGTCAGTTCAGGACCAGATGGGGCTCGGAGCCGTTGCCCATCTTCGACTCCACCGCGTCGCGGGCCCGCT
>DASUHN010000398.1 GCA_036273495.1 Acidimicrobiales bacterium
CACTATCGCGGCCTCGGTCGCCGCGGACTGGTACCCCATCGCGATCCGGCAGGTGCGGTCGTAGATGGCCGACGAGATGCGGGCCGTGCCCACCGCGTCGAACGGGTTCATGGCCGCCACCATGCGGAACCCGGGGGCGGCGGCGAGCCGGCCCAGCCGGGGGACGTGCAGCTCCGCCTCGGACATGACCGTGATCAAGACGTTGAGAGTCTCCTCGGGGACCCGGTTGATCTCCTCGATGTAGAGGAGCGACCCGGCGCGCATGGCCAGGGCCAGCGGGCCGTCGACGAAGATGGCGTCGGAGTAGCCCTCGCTCATGACCCGGCTGGGGTCGTGGTGGCCGACCAGCCGGGCCGGGGTGAGCTCGGCGTTGCCCTCGACGAACTCGAAGCCGATGCCGGCCTCGTTGGCGATGGCGCGCAGCAGGGTGGACTTGCCCGTGCCCGGCGGGCCCTCGAGCAGGACGTGGCGCCCGGCGTCGAGCGCCGCCACCACCACCTCCATCTCCCGCTGACGCCCGACGACCATCCGCTTGAGGCCCACGGCGCCGAGGACGTCGGTCAGCGCGCTGTCCGGGTCACCCACGGCGCCAGTGTCCCATGCCGGCTCTACTGGACGGCCGACATCCCGGCGTCGACGGCCAGGACGGCTCCGGTGACCCCCGAGCTCTCCGGGCTGGCGACCCAGCGGATGAGGGCGGCCACCTCGTCGGGGCGGACGAGTTTTCCGGTCGGGTGGTGGACGGCGAAGTCGGCGGGGTCGGCCAGGCCGTAGATGTCGGCGGTGGCGAGGAGCATGTCGGTGTCGGTCGACCCCGGGGACACGACGTTGGCCGTGACGCCGTGCGAAGCCAGCTCCGCCGCCAACGACCGGATCAGGCCGAGGACCCCGTGCTTGGAGGCGACGTAGGCCCCGAGGAGCGGCATGCCGGTCGTCCCCGCCACCGACGCCACCGCCACGAACCGGCCCTGGCGGGGCTCGGGCCGCTCGAGCAGGGCGGGCACCGCCGCCCGGGCCAGTCGCCAGACCCCCTGGAGGTTGACCCCGATGAGGGCGTCCCACGTCTCGTCGGCCGTGGACCAGGTCGGCACCCCGCCTGCCATCACGCCGGCCGCCGCCACGGCCGCGTCCAGGCCGCCGTAGTGCTCGACGGCGGCCCCCACCGCCCGGTCCATGTCCGCCTGGTCGCGGACGTCGCCGACCACGGCGAGACCCTCGCACTCGGCCGCCACCTTCTCGAGCTCGTCGCGGGTCGAGAGCCGGTAGGGGATGGCGGGGTCGTCGGCGGCCACGTCGACCAGCACCACCCGCCAGCCCGACGCGGCCAGGGCCCGGGCGGTGGCGGCGCCGATCCCCCGCCCGGCTCCGGTGACCACCGCCACCCTGGCCTCCCCGCCGGTCATCCGGCCGGGCACCACGCGTCGACGGCCGCCACCAGGTCGGCGCCGAGGGCGTCGAGGAGCGTCCGGCCCTCGGTGGCGGACGCGTCCGCCGGGTCTCCCAGCACGCCGGTGGGGGAGACGGCGGCCACGCCCGAGCGCCGGAGGGCGGGCATCAGCTCCCGGATGGGGGCCGCCGGGGCCGGCTGACCGGCGGGCAGGGGCTGCACCAGGTCGGGCGCCAGGTGCAGGACCAGCGAGGTCTCGACCCGGCCGGCGTGGGCGTCGGCGGGCAGGGACCCGGTCACCGACTCGACGACGGCCCGGGGCGGGCACCACGGGAGCACGGCGCGACCCTCGGACGCGCAGAGGGCGGCGGCCCGGGTCAGCGGTTCGGCGTTGCCGCCGTGGCCGGACACGAGCACCACCCCGGAGAAGTGGTCGGCCGAGCGCACCAGCTCGACCACGAACATCTCGAGGGCCCTCTGGCCGATCGACAGCGTCCCCGGGAAGCCGGCGTGCTCCCCGCTCGACCCGTAGGGCATCGGGGGGGCCACGGTCACGTCGGGGCGCCGGCCGGCCAGCACCCCGCACAACGCCCCGGCCACGAGGGTGTCGGTGCCCAGGGGCAGGTGCGGGCCGTGCTGCTCGGTGGCGCCGAGGGGAACGGCCAGGATCGAGCCGCCCGCTCCGGCCGCGGCCGTCCAGGTCATCTCGTCCAGGGCCATCTCCGTCACTGTGCCACCTCGGGCCCCTTATCCTGGGCGGCTCATGGCGGAAGAGTGGATGGAGACCGTGGCCGAGGCGGAGCGGCGCGCCAAGAAGCGCCTGCCGCCGTCGGTCTACGCCGCTCTCTTGGCCGGGGCCGAGCGGGGGACCACCTACGCCGACAACATGGCGGCGTTCGACGAGCTCGGCTTTGCCCCCCACGTGGCGGGCCAGCCGAGCGAGCGGGACCTGTCCACGAGCGTGATGGGCCAGTCGGTGGCGCTGCCCGTGGTCATATCGCCGACCGGAGTGCAGGCCGTGCATCCCGGGGCCGAGGTGGCGGTGGCCCGGGCGGCGGCGGCCCGGGGCGTCGCCATGGGGCTCAGCTGCTTCGCGAGCCGGCCGGTCGAGGAGGTGGTGGCCGCCAATCCCCAGACGTTCTTCCAGACCTACTGGTGCGGCAGCCGCGACCGGATCGTCCAGAGGCTGGAGCGGGCCCGGGCGGCCGGTTGCGTGGGCCTGATCGTCACCCTCGACTGGTCGTTCGTGCACGCCCGGGACTGGGGCAGCCCGTTCATCCCCAACCGGATCGACCGGGAGGCCGTGCGCCGCTACGGCCCCGAGGTGATCCGCCGCCCCCGGTGGCTGGCCCAGTGGGCGCGGGCCGGAGGCCCCCCGGACCTGACCGTGCCGAACATGGTGGTGTCCGGGGAGAAGGCCCCCGGGTTCTTCGAGGCCTACGGGGAGTGGATGCAGACCCCGCCGCCGTCGTGGGACGACCTGCGCTGGCTCCGGGAGCAGTGGACGGGCCCCGTCATGATCAAGGGGGTCATGCGGCTCGACGACGCCCGCCGGGCCGTGGACATCGGCGCCACCGCCATCTCGGTCTCCAACCACGGCGGGAACAACCTCGACACGACGCCGGCCTCCGTCCGCGCCCTGCCCGCCGTCGTGGAGGCCGTGGGCCGGGACGTCGAGGTGGTGCTCGACGGCGGCATCCGGCGCGGGGGAGACGTGGTCAAGGCGCTGGCGCTCGGAGCCCGTGCGGTCATGATCGGGCGGGCCTACCTGTGGGGCCTGGCCGCCAACGGGCAGGCGGGCGTGGAGAACGTCCTCGACGTCTTCCGCAACGGCATCGACTCCACTCTGCGGGGCCTCGGGCGCAAGTCGGTCGACGAGATCGGCGCCGAGGACGTGCTCGTCCCCCCGGACTTCCCCCGTCG
>DASUHN010000399.1 GCA_036273495.1 Acidimicrobiales bacterium
GTGAAGGCGGAGACGGAGGTGGTGCCCGGATCGGCCACGGGGGAGCTCACCGGCCTGTCGGGGAAGGGGACCTACGCCGCCCCCCTCGGGTCTACCGGCAGCTACAGCCTGGACTTCTCGGTCGGGTAGATGGCGCCTGGGCCCGACCCCGACCCGGCTGCCGTAGCCAACCGGCTCGGGGCGCTGGCTCTGGTCGTGACCGACCGGACGTCGGCGGCGGTGACCGAGCTGGCCGGCCAGTCGATCAGCTCGGCCACCGCTCTGTCGGCGCTGCACCACTTTCTCCAGGCCCCATCGATCGAGCTGCTGAGCCAGGTCCTCGGCCTCACCCACTCCGCCACCGTCCGGCTGGTCGACCGCTTGGAGGACCAGGGCTACGTCCGGCGCCGTCCGGGGCCCGACGCCCGGACCGCGGCTGTGATCCTCACCGCGTCGGGCCGGCGGGTGGCGTCACGCACCAGTGACGCGCGCCTGCAGGTTCTGGGCGCGCTGGTGGATGCGCTGAGCGACGACGAACGGACGGCGCTCGACGAGCTGGTCGGTCGCCTCCTCGTCAGCCTGATCCGCCGGCCGGGTGCCACGCGGTGGACCTGTCGCCTCTGCGACACCGGCGCGTGCGGCCGCTTCGCCGGGGGCTGCCCGGTGGGCCGGGAGGCCGAGCGCCGCTACGGCGCCCCGCCCTCGCCGGAAGTGAGCCCGTCGGCGTAGGGACGCCGGGACCTACCCGACTACCGCCTCGGCCTCGATCTCCACCCGCCAGCGAGGGTCGAGAAGAGCGGCCACCACGACCATGGTGGCGGCCGGCCGGGATGCCCCGAGCAGCTCACCGTGCACGGCCCCGACCGCCTCGGCGTCGGAGGGGGACGTCAGGAACATCCGGGTGCGGACGAGGTCACCCAGGCCGGCGCCGAGCTCATAGAGGGCGGCGGCGATGATCTCGAAGCACCGCCGGGCCTGGGTGCCGGCGTCGTCGGGGCAGCTCCCGTCGGGCCAGACCGGCGCCGTGCCCGAGACGATCACCCGGTCCCCGACCCGCACCGCCCGGCTGAATCCGATGGTGGCCTCGAACGGCGACCCCGACGAGACCCGGCGCCGGTCGCTCACGGCCCGAACCGGGTGTGGACGGGCGGCCGGAACCGGCTCACAATGACAGGGTGGCGGACGGCCCGGAGTTCGGCGGTGATCGCCAGATCATGCTCGACGACCGGGGTACCGGGCTGCGGATTACCTGGCATCCCCAGCCCGGGGTCGCCGTGCTCAGCCTGTGGCGGGGGGACCGCTGCATCGGGACGTTCCGGGCCCCGCCGGCCGACATGGCGGCGCTGATCTCGTTCCTCTCGTCCGTGCTGGCCGGGGCCGCTGCGCCGGGCCGCCTCCCGACCGAGCTCCGCGGGAGCGCCTGAGCGGGAGTCGGCCCGAGCCCGCAGACCCGGCCCGGATCGGACAGCGGACGCGCCGGTAGCATCCGGCGCCCGATGAACGGCGTCACGATCATCACGGGCGTCTCGGCGGCGGGGAAGTCGACCGTCGGTCAGCTGTTGGCCGGGCGATTCGACCGGTCGGTGCACGTGAAGGGGGACGTGTTCCGGAGGATGGTCGTCGGGGGACGGGCGCGGTTCGACGGGCCCCTCGGTGACGAGCCGCCTTCCGCGCCGACACGCCTCCTCTCGGGCTGTGGCTCGACACGTCCCGCCAGACACCAACCGAGACCGTCGACGAGATCATCGCCCGGGCCGACGAGGGCCGTCGTCTAGCCGGTTGGCCCATTGCGGGTTGCCCCGGGTCACCCGCCCGTGACCATTGCGTCGGCGCCGACCGATGACTCCGCCGCGGTCGCCCCGTCAGACTGGTGAACACGGACAAACGGAGGCCGATGTGGCGACGCTGCGGGTACACGAGTTCATGACCCTCGACGGGGTGATCGACGCTCCCACCTGGACCTTCGACTACGGATTCGACCCCGCGATGGGTCAGGCCATCGCCGCCGCCATGGCCGGGTGCGAGGGGATCCTTCTCGGCCGGCAGACCTACCAGATGTTCGAGCCGGCGTGGTCGACCCGGACGGCGGAGGACGACCCCGGCGCCCCGTTCATGAACGACACGGCCAAGTTCGTCGTGTCGTCCACTCTGGAGTCGCCCACGTGGAGGAACTCGACCGTCGTCGGTCCCTACGACCTGGACGTCGTCCAGGAGCTCAAGGAGAAGGTGGCGGGCGGCATCTACGTCAGCGGCAGCGGAACCCTCGTGCGGGCGCTCATTGCCGACGGTCTGGTCGACGAGCTCCACCTCTTCGTCTATCCGCTGACGTCCGGGTCGGGACCTCGTCTCTTCCCCGACGGCTTCCCTTCGACGAAGTGGGGTCTGGCGGCGTGCGAGGCCTACGACAACGGGGTCGTCTACCTCAGCTACCGCCAGGCCCGGTAGGCCGCCGTCAGTCGGTCCCGGTCAGGGCCCGCTGGATGTAGTCCAGCATCGAGGCGATGAGGGCGTCGTCGACGGCGGACGTCTCGATGAGCCGCATGGTGAACAGCCCGCGCATCAGGGCAACGACAAAGCGGGCGGCGTGCTCGACGGAATGGGTGTCATCGATGCCGTGCTTCTCGCGCTCGGCCCGAATCACCGCGGCCAGGGCGCCGAGGTCGGCGCGCTCCAGCTCCGCCAGCTTCTCGCGGGCCTCGGGGTTCCGCATGGCGTACACGAGGAACTCCTGGTACAGGTCCCCCCACGGGTCGCCGGCCGGATCGCGGAGCTCGGTGACGATCCGCTCGAGGAAGTCCGCCGCCTGGTGGGGGCTCTCGGCCGCGTCCAGGAACGCGCGCAGGCTCGTCATCCCCGACTGGTAGCGGGACTCCAGGAGGGCCAGGAACAGGTCGTCCTTGCTCTTGAAGTTCGAGTACACCGCCCCCTTGGTGTAGCCCGCCACCGCCGCCACCTCGTCGAGGGTGGCGCCGTGGAAGCCCCGCTCGGCGAAGACCTGGGCGGCCGCGGCGATCAGGTACTCGCGTGTCTGTTGGCGGCGGCGCTCGGGGGTGAGGGGCTCCATGACGCGTTTCACATTGACCTCCCGGTGAGGATACCGGATACTCACGGGTATGCCAGCGCCGATCTGTGTGGAGAAGGCGGCCCGTCCGCCGGCGGTCCGGACCGAGGCCCTGGTGCGCCGGTTCGGGGCCACCACCGCCGTGGCCGGCATCGACCTGACCGTGCTCCCGGGCGAGATCTACGGCTTCCTCGGCCCCAACGGCGCCGGCAAGTCGACCCTCATCCGGATGCTCTGCACCCTGTTGCGCCCTTCGGCCGGCCGGGCCCTCGTGGCCGGCCACGACGTGGTGGCCGAGCCCACCGAGGTGCGCCTCCGCATCGGCGTGGCCCTCCAGGAGGCGGCCCTCGACGACTCCCAGACCGGGCGGGAGCTGCTGGCCCTGCAGGGCCGGCTCTACGGCCTGGGCCGGGATGCCGTGCGCCGGCGGGTCGACGACGTGCTGGACCTGGTCTCGATCGGTGACGCCATCGACCGCCGCATCGGGACCTACTCGGGGGGCATGAAGCGCCGCCTCGATCTGGCCGCCGCCCTCATCCACGGGCCCGAGCTGGTCTTCCTGGACGAGCCCACGACCGGGCTCGACCCCGAGAGCCGCACCCGGGTCTGGGCGGAGGTGGAGCGGCTCAACCGCGAGCTCGGCATCACCATCTTCCTGACTACCCAGTACCTCCAGGAGGCCGATGCGCTGGCCCACCGGGTCGGCATCATCGCCGCCGGCCGGCTGGTCGCCGAGGGGCCACCCGAGCAGCTCAAGCGCAGCGTGGGGGCCGACCTGGTCGTCGCCCGGGTCAACGGCCAGGACCCCAGCGTCGTGGACCGGCTCCAGGCCCTCGACGGGATCCAGACCGTGGGGCGGGTGGACGACGAGCTGGTCATCGCCGCTTCCGACGGACCGTCGAGCGTGCTCTCGGTGGCCGGCGTGCTCGGCGCCAGCAGTCTCCGGGTGGAGAGCCTCACCCTCCGGTCGCCGACCCTGGACGACGTGTTCGCCGAGCTGACCGGCTCCCACATCGAGGTGGGAGCGGGGCGCTGATGGCGGTCGCCTCCACCGCAGTGCTCGGTCGACGGACCGGGTTCGGCCACGATCTCGTCACGGTGGCCGGCCGGGCCCTCCGGGCCGTGCCCCGGGAGCCGACCGCCGTCATCCCGGCCGTGCTGGTCCCCGCCTTCTTCTACACGACGAACATCGGCGCCCTGGAGAAGGTGGCCCACTTCGCAGTGGGCTTCAGCTACAAGGCGTTCCTCCTGCCGATGGCGATCGCCTTCGCGGTGACGGGCATGTCCCGGGCGCCGGCGCTGGTGACCGACATCCAGAGCGGGTACTTCGACCGGCTCTGCATGACGCCGGTCAGCCGGCTGGCGCTGCTGCTCGGCCTCATGGCGGCCGACACGTCGGTGATCATCGTGCTGTGCCTGCCGGTGCTGGCCGTCGGCTTCGCCCTCGGTGTGCACTTCGTGACCGGTGTCCCGGGGGTGCTCAGCTTCATCGGCATCTCTGCTGTCTGGGGGGTGGCGTTCACCGGGATTCCCTACGCGGTGGCCCTCAAGACGGGAAGTCCGGCGGCGGTGAACGCCTCGTTCGTGATCTTCTTCCCCGCCTTCTTCCTGAGCGACGCCATCATGCCGAAGCAGGCCCTGACCGGGTGGTTTGCTGCCATCGCCACGTACAACCCGGTGACCTACCTGATCAACGCCCTGCGGGCCCTGATCGTCACCGGTTGGGACGCCCGGGTTCTCCTCGAGGGGATCGGTGCCCTGGCGGGCATCGGCCTGGTGAGCATGAGCGCCGCCCTGCTGGCGCTGCGGGCGCGGATAGCCCAGCAGAGCTGATCGACCTCGATCTTCGGGACCCGGACCGGTCGGTCAGCGGCGCTCCAGGACCATCTGGGTGCAGCGGAACAGGGCCATCGTCCGCCCCGTGGTCTCGTTGACCACGGTGGCGTCCCACACATGGGTCTGGCGCCCGAGGTGAGCCGGCGTGCAGCGGCACACCACCCGCTCGCCGACCCGGGCCGAGGACAAGAAGTTGCTCTTGAGCTCCAGCGTGGTGAAGGACTGGGCCTCCGAGATGTTCCGGCCGCAGCCGATGGCGGCGCACGTGTCCGCCAGCGCCACCACGGCCGGGGCAAACAGGAACCCGGTGCCAGCGATCAGATTCGGCGTGACGTCGATGTGGCCGGTGACCAGCTCCGGGGTGACATGATCGAACACGCAGCCCAGCTGGCCCGGGACCAGCGGGCCGAAGAAGCTGGTCGCGTCCCGGGCGTGGGCCTCGGGGCTGTCCTCATCGTCGCTGGAGCCCATGGGCCGACGCTACCGAAGTTCGCCGCGAACAGTTTGACTGTCTAACCATTACGGTGCCATCCTGATCGTCTGACCGGCGCTGCGTCGCGGCGGCGCGAAGGGGGGATGGTCATGAAGCTCGATCTGGGCCCCGAGTTCGAGACGTTCCGGACCGAG
>DASUHN010000400.1 GCA_036273495.1 Acidimicrobiales bacterium
CGAAGCCGCGCCGGCCCGCCCACGGCCCGGTGTGGCCCCACGCGTCGAGATACACGACCACCAGGCCGTGGGATCGGCCGGCCAGGTCCGCGGCGCCCAACCCGAACCGTTCCAGGGCTCCGGGGCGGTACCCGCACACCACGACGTCGGCCTCGTCGAGCAGCCCATCCAGTCTCTGGCGTTGGTCGCTCTCGGCCAGATCGAGGAGAGAGCTCCGCTTGCCCAGCAGGGTGTCGGCCGGAACCGCCGGCGCCATGTCCGGGCGGCGGGGAGGATCGATGCGCAGCACCTCGGCGCCCAGGGCGCCCAGGAACCGGGTGCACACGGGGCCGGCGATCACCCTCGTCAGGTCCAGGACACGCACGCCCGCCGCCGGGCGATCTCCGCGGGGCCGGTGCCTCGCCGTCCGGGACCCGATCACCTGTTGCCCGATCAACGCCTCGGTGGCGACCGCCCGCCCCTGGGGGTGACGGGACCACTCCGGGAGCGAGCGCACGGCCGCGGCCACTCCGCCGGTGGAGAAGACCCGGTGCTCGACCTCCTCGCTCCGAAGGGACCTCATGGCGGTCGCGACCGATTCGGGGTCGTCGTCAGCGGCCAGGGCGCCGAGCAGTGACGCCTTGTGCCAGGGGTAGTTGGCGTGGGTGCGGACCCAGCCGTCGGCAGTGGGCCAGAAGCGGGAGAGCGGAGCGAAGCCCATGCCGGCGCCTTGTCCGCCGACCCGGAAGTACCGCTCGCTGCGCACGGCGGCTGCCACGTGATGCCGGTCGAGCCTGACCACGGGCAGAGTGCCGTCGAGCGCCCGGTGCAGCTCGGCCGCCGCCCCGAGGGCCACGGCTACGCAAGCCAGTGCCGTGTCCTCGGCCCGGAACGCCGATGGCAGCGAGCCGGGAGTCCCGGTGATCGACGCGGGGTCAAGCGCGGGTTGGGGCGGGCCGGTGTCACCGACGAGCGCCGCCCACGCCTCAGCGACCAGATCTTGGGGGCCGGCCTGGATCACGCCCCAGATCGTGCCCGATCCGGGGTGCGGATCACGGTGGCGCCGTCAATCCGGGCCATGGACGCGCGTGGCCTCACACGCGCGGTAGCGGCCTGTGCGCCGGTTGCGTCCGCGTGGTACACCCCGTCCGGCCTTGTGGACAACAAAGCGGCTCAGACCGGGGCGGCAACAGCCGATGCACCTCGGCGGGAGGGCGGTTCGAAATGTCATCAGCTGGGACTGCACAGGCGGCCGGACCCCGGTTGCGTGTCCTCATCGCTGACGACAACCGGGACATCCGGATGATGATGCGGCTGCTCCTCGAGGACGACAGCCGCCTCCAGATCGTGGGCGAGGCCGAGGACGGCATCGAGGCGGTGGAGAAGGCCCGGCGCTTGCAACCGGGCGGGGTGGTGCTCGACCTCAACATGCCGGGCCTGGACGGCTGGCAGGCGGCCGAGGCCATCCTCGACGGCTCTCCCGACATCGCGGTCGTGATGTTCACCTCGGCCCCCCCGGGCCGGGACAGTCCCGACCATCCGACGATCCTCAAGGCGTCTCCGAACTGGCCCCAGCGCCTGGCGACGACGCTCATCGACGTGGCCGAGCGCATTGCCGTCGAGTGGCCGGCGTGGGAGCGGCGGACCAAGGAGCGCGCGAGCGGGTAGGGCGGGCTTCAGACGCCCGCCTGGCACGCTGAGGGGCGTGTCCGTGGACGAGGTTGGGTTTCCAACCGGCAGTCATGACGAACGGGAGCTGTTCCTCGAGTGGCTCGGCTACCTCCGGCGGGCCGTCCTCAGGAAGGCCCGGGGGCTCTCGGATGCCCAGGCCCGTTGGCGGCCCCAGGGAAGGCTGATCTCGATCATCGGAATCGTCCATCACCTCACCCGGGTGGAATGGCGCTGGATCGACGGCGGGTTCGCCGGGGCCGAAGTCAGCCGCGAGGAAGAGGAGTTCGAGCCTGGACCGGGACTGACTCTGGCTCAGGTCGCCGCCGGATATGAGGCTCGGGCGCTCGCCACCGACGCCGTCGCCAGGTCGCTCCCGCTGGACGAGGTGGGGGCGGGCTGGGCAGACGGGCACGAGCTCCGCTTCGTGCTCCTCCATCTGATCAACGAAACCGCCCGTCACGCTGGACACGCAGACGCGACGAGAGAGCTCCTGGACGGGGTTACGGGAGAGTAGAAGATCGTGACGGTCCGGCTCTGGGCTTCTGGACCCTGAGGTCCGATGCACGCATGCGATGGCGAGACAGGGCGCCCACCGGCTCTCGCTCACGGGGCTGGCGACGGTGCTTCTGCGATAGCGGGATCTGTCCATGACGGAGGATCCAGGCTGGACGAGCTACACCCCGAGTCACCCCCACCCGGATCCACCACGTCGGGGGGCAGCTCCCCCGGCTGACGACCAACGCGGGGCACGCTGGGGACCATCGTTGTCGGGCGGAACGTTGTAGGACTGATGCTGGACCGGTAATTCGTTGGAGGCGGCGCCTCTGGCGCGCCAGGATCCCCTCGTGACCATGGTGATGTTCCGTGCCCGGGGAACGGGGCACGCGGTGGGGCTACCACCGTCTCTCTGACCACTGGGCGGACCGCCTCGTACAGGGGGCGGGCGTCCGTCCCGGCGAACTGGTGCTGGACGTCGGCGCCGGGACCGGCGCCCTGACCGCGCCGCTCCTCCGGGCCGGGGCCCGGGTGGTGGCGGTGGAGCTGCATCCGGCCCGGGCCGGGCGCCTGCGCCGTCAGTTCGGACCGGCCGTGATCGTCGTCCAGGCTGACGCCGCCGACCTGCGCCTGCCGCGCCGGCCGTTCCGCGTCGTGGCGAACCCTCCGTTCGCCCTGGTCACGCCGCTGCTGCGCCGGCTGCTGAGCCCGGGGAGCCGGCTGCTCACCGCCGATCTGGTGGTGCCGACCTTCGTGGCCGACCGCTGGGCCACGGGTCGGGGCCGGGGCTCGGCGCGCTGGTCCCTCGTCTACGGGGCCCGCGTCGTGCGGACCGTGCCGACCACGGCCTTTCTCCCCGCCGCGCCGGTGCCGGCCGCCGTCCTGCGGGTGGAGCGTCTGGAGCTGCCGCCAGCGCGACGCTCGACCAGTTGAATCAGGCGGCGCGGGCCATCCACACATGCGTGCTGTACGGCACCCGCATTCGGCCGCTCGGGAAGCCGCCGGCGATGACCTGGTCGATCGCAGAGATGAGGATCTCCCTCGCCCCGGGATCCAGCGCGCTCACGTAGGAGGTGCTCCGGGTCTCCAAGATCCAGTCGTGACAGCTGACCTCGCGGGCCCAGGCCACGATCACCTTCCGGCCGGTTCGGAAGAGTCCGGTGGCACCGACCGGCTCATCCTCCCAGGTGCGGTTGCCGGTGTTTCGGTGCTGGCGGGAGTAGCTGGGGCACGCCCTCTCCAGCAGCGCCTGGAGGGCCTCGAACCATTCCTCGCCGTCGGCCCGCGGGTGGCTCCACCACGCCGCCCACAGACCACCCGGAACCAGGACCCGGACGATCTCCGGTGCGGTCCGAGCCACGTCGAACCAGTGCCAGGACTGGGCGAAGGACACCAGCTCGGCGCAGCCCGAGCGCAGCGGGACGGCACAGCCGTCGGCAACGGCGGAGGGAGTCGGCGGGTCGGCCCTCCGGGCCCGCCGGATCATCTGCTCGGCCAGGTCCAGGGCGATGACCTGGGCGCCGCGGGCCAGCAGCTGACGGGAGGCGATGCCCGTGCCGGCTCCGAGGTCGACGACGACCTTGCCGGACAGGCCGTCCAACTCGGCGTCGAGGGCGTCGTAGATCCCGTCGGGATAGCTGGGCCGAGCCCGGTCGTAGTGGTCGGCGACGCCGTCGAAGAGGGCCGGCATCTCAGCGGCCCGGTGGGGGGAGAGTGGGTGGCTGCGAGCAGACGAAGCAGGTGGTCAGACGGTCGTCCTTCATGCGCTGGTGCCCAACCGAGGTCCGTCAGGCGACGGCGATACCGAGCACGAGGGCGTTGGCCAGCGCATGCACGACCATGGCGGGGAACAGCCGCCCGCTCCGGCGCACCAGGATGCACTGGATGAGCCCGAACAACGTCATGATCACGCCGAGGTAGACGGCGCCCTTGGCCGAGCCGGCGGCGGGGGAGTGAAGTATTCCGAAGCTGACGGATGAGACCAGCGCCGCCGGCCAGAAAGACCAGCGAGCCATGAGGCCCCGGAGGATGAGCCCCCGGAACTGCGTCTCCTCCACCAGCGGAGCGACGATCACCGCCGCCAGGAGGTACTCGACGAACAACCCGACGGGGAACCCCTGCAGCCTCGGCACGTTCGACGCGCTCTGGGCGGTGAGGCCGTGCAGGGCGGCGATCAGGATGGCGCCCACGATTATGCGCGCCACCATCTGGAGGACGAAGAAGCCTGCAGCCGGCAGAGCATCGGCGAGGCGGGGCCGGCTCAACCCGAAGGCGGGACCCCAGCCGCCCCGGGCCCGGGCGTAGCGCCGCCCGACCAGCCACACGAACACGCCGAGGGAGGACTCTCCGAGGAGGGTCGATACTCCCTCGACCCCGTGGACGAAGGCCACGAGCGGAACGAGCAGCACGATCGGCCCGAAGGCGGCTATCCACGCCAGGGCGGCGTGGCCGGGACCCCACCGGGGGCCGCTCGCCAGGCTGGCGGCAATGGCCGCGTCGAGGGGAGGGAGTCTCCGGCGGGAGAGGAGCCCGTCCGCCCCGTGGACGGATCTCACGCCGGCATTACCGTCGCGCGCCAACGCCGCCGCCAGAGCCCACTCGAGCTCGTTGATCAAGCGGGTTCTGAACCGGACCAGCTCCCGCCCGGTTCCGGGGCGGAACCGGGACCTCGACCAGAGCTGGAGGTCTGCGGTGCCGGCGTCACCGCCGGCTTCGATGCGGAACCCGATGCTGTAGGGGTAGGTGTCGGTCCGGGGCTCGTACTGGATGGTTCCGGAAGCCGTCCCCCCGTCGAGCTCGAGCCGGGCGCCGAGCTGCCGCACGGCACGGGGCAGGGCGGCCGCCAGCTCCTCGGGCGTCACCGCCAGGCTCACCCGCTCGAGGCTCGACCGCTTGGTTCCGGCGACTCCTTCGGGCGGAGCATCCAACCAGGCCGATGCCGACCGATCATCACCCATCCGCTGCCCCCAACCGGCGGTCGGCTCGTCGGAGCCGACCGTCCCGCCGAAAGTTATTCGTTGCGGGCCCGGCCCATCCTGCCGTCGAGCTCACGCCACGGCGCTGACCAGGTTCACCCCTCGTGTCGCCTGGACCTGACCGCCCTCGAGCCGGGCCCGCATGGCGTCCTCGATGGCCCCGAGGACCCGCCGCACGGTGGCGTCGTCGGCGTCGCGCAGCAGCTCCCGGACCATCCCGACCCTGGAGCTGGTCCGGGCGACCTCCGGTATCTGGTCCTCCTCGGTCACGACCATGTCGTTGCGCTGGTCGATGGCGATCGACCTGAACCCGGCCTTCTCGAGGATGGAGCTGACCCGCTCGGGGTCGGCGAACGCGAACGGGCCCGGTTGGTCGGGGTCCGGCATCGGAGGGGTGGCACCCAGGGCGGCCAGGGCGGCGGCGCCGGGGATCAGCATCCATTCGTTCTGCACACCGCTCTGCCAGCACACGAAGCTCATCCGCCCCCCGGGCCGGAGGAAGCGGTGCACGTTGGCGAACGCCGCCTCCGGGTCGGCGAAGAACATGACGCCGAACCGCGAGAAGGCGGCGTCGAACACCACCCGCCCGAAGTCGTGGACCTGGGTGTCACCGTGCACGAACTCGACGTTCTTGATGCCGCCCCTGGATGCCCGGTCCCGGCCCGCCTGGAGCATCTCCTCGGCGATGTCCAGCCCGACGACTCGGCCCTCGGGCCCGACCGCGCCGGCCAGAGCCACCGTCGTGACACCCGTCCCGCAGCCCAGGTCCAAGACGCAGTCCCCGGGCTTCAGCCCCAGTCGCTCCATGGCCCACCGGCCGGGCGGGCCGGCCACCTCGTCGAGCTGGTCCTCCAGCTCCCGCCACGTGGGCGCCATCCCCGCCCAGAACTCGGCCGCCTCGGCGTTGGCGAAGGTCATCGGGCTGCATCCTCCCGGGTCGGTTGCGAATCAGCCTCGCACGGACGCCCTCAGGATGCTCCGCCTCCGGGCAAAGGGGTTGATACCACGCCCGTCCCTTGGCCCTGCCGGTCTATCGGAGCAGACGGTCGAGAGCGGCCCGAGCCTCCTGGCTGTGCTCCGCCGCCCGGGTCAGCTCCTGGGACAGGTCGGCCAGCCAGGCGTCGAGGGTGCGCTCGTCGGTGCGGATCACCACGCCGCGGACGACCGACGCCACGCTGCAGTTGGTGCCGGCGCCGGCCGTCTCGGCCCGGAAGTGCTTGTCGGCCACCTCGCACGTGATGGCCTTGACCTTCCGGGACAACAGTCCGGCCCGCTCCACGTGCACCCGCCCGGGCAGGGCGCGGTTCAACCGGTCGGCCAGCTCGGCCAGGTAGCCGCCCGAGTTCTCCCGGCCCATGCGGAGGCTGGCGACGACGACCTCGAAGTCCAGCGGATCACCGAGCGCTCCGTCCACGGGACCCGAGTGTACGGACGCGGGCTCAGAGCTCGAGCCGGCCGGCTCGGACCGCGGCGACCACCCCGCCGTCGACGAGAAGGTCGGTCCCGGTGATGAAGGAGGCCTCGGGCCCGAGCAGGAAGGCGGCAGCGGCGGCGATGTCGTCGGGCGTGCCCAGGCGCCCGGTGGCCGAGGCCGAGACCATGGCCCGCATGATCGGGCCGACCTCGGAGTCCAGCTCCTGCTGGCCCATGGAGGTCGAGATGATGCCGGGGCTGATCGAGTTGATACGCGCGCCCCGCCGGCCCCACGCCACGCTCGCGGCCTGCACCCGCACGACGTTGGCCCGCTTGGCCAGGGCGTAGGCGGCGCCGGGATCGGTCACGTTTTCGGGGCTCACGAACGGAAGCTGCAGCAGCTCGTCTGCCGGCGTCGTCGCCAGGGCCGCCTCCTGGTCGGGGGGCAGTGGCGGGGTCATGTGCCCGGCCATGCTGGAGATGACCACACCCGCCCCGCCCGGAGCGACGATCCGGCCCAGCTCCTCCAGCACCAACGCCACCCCGACCAGATCCACGGCCAGGATGGCCGCCGCCGGCGCCTGCGCGGGCGACAGCCCGGCGGTGTGGGCCAACTGGAACAGGTCTCCCATCTCCTGGGCCGCCCGGGCCAGTGTGGCCACCGACTCCCGGGACGAGACGTCGACGGGGTAGGTGGCAACGTCGTGACCGTCGCCGGCGAGTCGGTCGGCGGCCGCCTGCAGGGCGTCCTCGTTCACGTCCGCGAGCAGGACCGACCGCCCCGTGCTCAGGCGGCGGGCGATGATCTGACCCATCCCCCCGGCCCCGATGACGACCAGCACAGCTCCCACCGCGGCCTCCGGGCGCTAGAGCAGCTCGAGGACCCGCTCGGGGGGCCGGGCGATCACCGCCCGGTCTCCCACCACGAGGATCGGCCGCTCGAGCAGGATCGGGTGGTTGGTGATGGCCTCCAGGAGCTTGTCGGGGGAAGCCTCGTCCAGGCCCAGCTCCGAATACGCCGCCTCCCCGGTGCGCATCATCCGGCGGGGGTCGTCGATGCCCAGTTTCTTCATCAGCAGGTGGAGCTCGTCGACGGTCGGGGCCGTGTCCAGGTAGCGCACCTGTTGCGCCTCGACGCCCTTCTCGCGAAGGAGCGAGTCTGCCGTCCGGCACTTGGAGCACGACGGATTGAAGTACAGGGCCCGGTCCACGCCTCCGACCCTACGCGGACGGGCGGTCCTTTTGGTGCCCATTCTCGGACGGCGCGCTGATCCGCCTGTCCGCCGGGCTACGAACACCGCGTCGGGCTGGGCTGATCCGAAAGGGAGGCAGATGTCTGGCAAGGCTGTCGTCAAGGACCTGGGCAAGGGACAGGCCGTCTGGATGCTCGGGGGCCTCTACGAGGTGCTCGTCTCCGCCGACGAGACGAGCGGCAAGACGACCGTGATGCATTTCACCATCCCGGTCGGCGCCGCACCGCCTCTCCACTGCCATGACGGTGACGAGACCGTCTACCTGCTCGAGGGCACGCTCCACTACCACATCGGAGGGGAGACCTTCGAGGGCGGACCCGGATCGATCTTCTACATCCCCGCCGGGACCGAGGAGAACTTCGAACCGACCAGCACCGTCAAGCTCCTCGTGAAATACGAGCCGGGCGGCATCGACAAGTTCTTCACTGAAGCGGGTGAGCCGGCCACGGCCCGCGAGGTCCCGCCGGCCCCGACGGCCCCGCCCGACATCGCCGGATTGGTGGAGATCGGTGCCCGCCACGGGCTCCGGCTGATCCCGCCGGCCTGACCGACCGCCGCGGCCCGGCGCGCGGGGGAGGCACGCGTCCGGGTCCTGACATCCTGGGGCCATGGCTGACGCAACCATCGGACTGGTGCTGGACTGCGCGGACCCGGAAGCCCTGGCCGAGTTCTGGACCCAGGCTCTGGGAGTGGAGCGGGTCGGGGCCGCCGGTAACTACGTGATGCTCGTGTCCAAGGACGGTGCCGTTCCGAAGATCCTGCTGCAGCGGGTCCCCGAGGCCAAGACCGGGAAGAACCGGATGCATTGGGACATAGAGACTCCCGACGTGGACGGGGAGGTTGCCCGTCTGGAGTCGCTCGGCGCCCTCCGCCTGGAACCGGAGCCCCACCTGGAGCACGGGAGCCGGTGGTTCTTGATGTCGGATCCCGAGGGCAACGAGTTCTGCGTGTGCGACGCCGGGCAGTCCTGAGCGCCATTTCCGGCGGAGTTCATCAGTGACAACCGTTCTCGGCCGGCTGTAACCTTGGCCTCAGGGCATTCTCAGATTTGCGGCACATGCTTGATCTGCGCCCGCCAGGTGGTCGATCCCCAGCCGACCACCGGGGGGCGCACCAAAGGGGGCAGGGTGGCCGGGCACGAGCAGGTCGTGGTGAAGGTCGAAGTAGCAGGCCCCTGGGCCCACTGGCACGCCAGCTGCCTCTCCTGCTCATGGAGCGGGGGAGAGCGGGACTCCCACGCCGAGGCCCTCGCCGACGCCGAGGCGCACGCCTACGGCGAGGCGCGAATCCCTCAGCCCATTTAAGGCACGCCCCACTCCCACGCTCCGTTCGGATCACGGGCTCACGCCCCTGTCAGAGCGTGGGACCGTGGGACCACTGACGAGAACGAGCAGGCCGCGCGGACTCTGCGCCCCCATGTCGTAGGGGAGCGGTCCTGCCCGTCCCGCCGGCCCCACCGGCGAGCATCGCTGTCTATTCGGTTGTCAAGGAACAGGCGCGGGGTCCCGGTCCCGGCGCCGGCGCAGATAGGCCGTGCCGTCGGGGTAGTCCCGCTTGGTCTTCT
>DASUHN010000401.1 GCA_036273495.1 Acidimicrobiales bacterium
GCCAGGAAGTCGATGGCGAAGATGCTCGTCACCAGCGAGCCCCGCAGGAACCGCAGGCCCTCGAACAGTGAGGCCGCCGACACCCGCGCCGCCCCCGCGACCGGCGGGGAGGCGGCCAGGCCGGCGAAGAACCCGAGCGAGATCACGTAGGTGCCGACGTCGGCGGCGTAGGTGGGCGCCAGCCCCGCCGCTCCGATCACCGCCCCCGCCACCGCCGGGCCCACCATCATCCCGAACGACCCGTACGCCGACTGGAGGGTGAAGGCGGCGGGACGCAGCTCCTCCTCGAGGAGAAGGGGCAGGAGGGAGCGGACAACGGGGAAGGTGGCGGCCATGACCGCGCTCGACACCGCGCCCAGGAGGTACACCACCCACAGGAGCGGGTGAGCCAGGGAGGCGTTGAGGGTCAGGCCGCCCGAGCAGAGGAGCGCGCTCGACGTCACGACCACGAGCAGCCGGCGCTTGTCGAACCCGTCCGCGAACGTCCCGGCCACCAGTGAGAACAGGAGCAGTGGGGCCAGCTGGGCCAGCCCGAGGAGCCCGACATCCAGCGACGATCCGGTCTGGTGGTACACCTGGTACGGCAGCGCCGCGGTCGTCATCGTGCTGCCGATGAAGGACACGGCCTGGCCCAGCCACAACCGCCGGAAGTCCGCCGACACCCGGAGAGGCGTGGTGTCCATCAGCACGCGCACTGCCCGACGTTAGGAGGATTCCGGCCGCCCCGACCGGTATTTCGGCCGCCTCTGCGGTCGGGCGCGGTCAGCGCCGCGCCGATGCCTTGCGCCGCAAGCTAGCGATCCGGTAGCATGCGTTGCATGGTAGAGGTGGGTGGCCGGCGCACCCAGTTGCTCCGCGGCGTCCTGGACCTGTGCCTGCTGGCGGTGATGGGTGAGGGCCCGGCCTACGGCTACGAGATGACCAAGCGCCTGGGGGCCCGGGGCCTCTCGATCGTCGGCGAGGGCTCGATCTATCCGCTGCTCGGCCGGCTCGAGCGGGACGGCCTGGTCGACACCCACCGGGCCGCCAGCAACGGCGGGCCGCCCCGGAAGTACTACAGCCTCTCCCCCCAGGGGCGACGGGCGCTGTCATCGGGCCTACGGGAGTGGCGGGCCACGCGGGACGCGGTGGACGCTGTGCTGGGCCTCGGAGCGGAGGTGGAGTCATGAGTGGCCGGTTCGTGGACGAGTGCCGCAAGGAGTGGAAGCGCCTCGGCGTTCCCGACGCCGCCGCCGAGGAGATGGCGGCCGACCTGACAGCGGATCTGACCGAGGCGGCGGCGGAGGGGGCTGCGCCCGAGGAGGTGCTCGGCAACGGAGTGTTCAACGCCCGCGCCTTCGCCGCATCCAGGGCCACGGCCCGGGGCGTCGCCAGCCCCGGCCGGTACCTGGTGTCTACGGCGCGGCGCTCACCGTGGGTTCTGGCCGGAGGCAGTCTGGCCTCGCTCTTCGTCGCGGTGGTGGGTCTGGCCATAGCCGCCAGCGGTCACGCCTCGACGTCGTTGGCGATGGCCCGGCGCTCGATCAACCTGCCGATCCCCGCCCTGGTGCCGGGCCCCCGCCAGTTCACCATCGTCGGACCCCTCGGGCCGGCCCGGGCCGTGTTCCTCGACAACGGACCGCTTCACGTCCTGGGATTCGTGCTGCTGGTCGTGGGTGTCGCCGGCCTGGGCCTGACCCTGTGGCTGTGGAGGCGGTGGAGACCGTGCTCGGTCCACCAGCACCGGAGCGGGCCCGACGACAGCGTGGCGCTGCCGAGCTACCTCTGAGGACCACCTAGCGGGGGTCGTCGCGGAGCAGCCCGTACAGGACACCGTCGCGCCACCGCCCGTCCCGGAAGCGCCCCGCCCGCCTGACGCCCTCGCGCACGAAGCCGACCCTCTCCAGGGCGCGCTGCTCGGCGATGTTGTCCTTCTCCGTGCCGGCCTCCAGCCGGTGAACCGGATGGTTCGAGAACAGGTAGTCGACCAGCTGGCGCTGGGCATCCGTCCCGTAGCCCCTGCCCCGATGGTCGGGCAACAGGGCGATGCCGATCTCACAGGAGCCGAAGCGACCGGCCCGCCAGTTCACCAGGCCGATGCATGTGCGGTCCTCGAGGGCGACGCTCAGAAAGCCCTCCTCGCCCATCAGCCCGTCGCGGGACCAACGCCGTTCGAGCTCCTTCCACCGGTCGAC
>DASUHN010000402.1 GCA_036273495.1 Acidimicrobiales bacterium
CCACCACCACGACCTTGCCGTCGAGTCCTCTCATGCGGTGCTCCGTTCTCGCTTGGCCGGGACGGCCGGGGCCGGCGCGGCGGTGGCCGGTCCCACGATGCCAGCACGGTGACGGTGGCCTCCAGCACCGGGTCGGAGCGGCCTGCCACCGCCCCCACCGGGTGCGCCATCAGGGGCGACCGGGGCGGCCCCGTCCCGGCTGGCCCGCCTCGGCTAGAACGCTGCGATGAGCGCACGGCTTCTCGAGGGACGCAGAGCGGTCGTCACCGGTGCCAGCCGGGGAATCGGGGCGGCGGTGGCCGAGCGCTTCGCCGCCGAGGGGGCGTCTGTGGTCCTGGTGGCGCGCACCCTCGACCACCGCGACCACCTGGCGGGCAGCCTCAACGCCACTCGCGACCGTTGCCGCCCCTACGGCGGTGAGACCCATGCCGTCGTTGCCGACCTGACCGACGGGGAGGACCGGGCCCGGATCATCCCCGAGGCGGTCGGGCTGCTCGGAGGGCCGGTCGACGTCCTCGTCAACAACGCCGCCGCCGCCATCTACGGGTCGATGGCCGACTACGCCCTCAAGCGGCGCCGGATCACCTTCGAGGTCAACGTGCACGCGCCCTTCGACCTCCTCCAGGCCGCCCTGCCCGGCATGCGCGAGCAGGGCGGGGGCTGGGTGGTGAACGTCTCGAGCGCCACCTCCGGGTACCAGCCCGGGACGGCCGGGCGCCGCAGCCGCACCAACCCGATCATGGGCGTGTACGGGGCGTCCAAGGCGGCGCTGGAGCGGCTCAGCTTCGCCTTTGCCCAGGAGCTCCTACCGGCCCGGGTGCGGGTCAACACGGTCGCGCCGCGCGCCGCGGTGCGCACCGAGGGCATGGAGGCGCTGATGGGAGACAGGATCGCCCCCGCCGACATCGAGTCGATGGAGGCGATGGTCGAAGCCATCCTGCTGCTGGCGCGCGGTCCCGCCGAGCTGACCGGCGGGACCTACGTGAGCCTCGACCTGCTCGAGGAGCAGGCGGTGAAGGTGATGGGCCTGGACGGGGAGGCGCTGCCGTCCAGTTAGGAGGCCATCCGGCCGTAGAGGACCTCGAGGACGCGGGCCTCGCCGAACTGGACGCCCCGCTCGCCGGCCTTTGCCATCCGCGCCTGACGGGCCGAGTCCCCCGCCTCGAGAGCCGCCCGGTCGGAGAAGGCCACGCTGATCCGGCCCTGGCCCGTCTGACGGTTGATCAGGTTGCGCACGCCCGGACCTCAGGAGTGCCCAGGATTCCCGGCAGGATCTCGGTCCGGAAGAACCCGATGACCTCGTCGATGGCACCCACGTCGAGGCGCGTGTTCTGAATACGGATCACGCAGCCGGGCTGGGGCGGGTTCTTCCCCACCTCCATCACGACCTGCTCGAAGATGTCGACGGAGGCGAGCTCGCCACCGAATCTCCCGACGCCCTCCTGGCGGACCTTGGTCATGGCCGATTCACTGGCCTGCAGGTCCTCGAGGGTCTCCCAGACCGACAGGATGCTCATCAGGCCGGCCGCCCGGTCTCCCGCCGCCGCCACCTGGACGAAACCCTTCTGCTGTGTCACGACCGGGGCGGCCTCCTTGTCCAGGAACTCAACCGCCCGGTCCACATCGGTGCCCGTGTAGACGATGTTCCTCGCGAACATGGCGCGCCCTCCCTTTTCGATCGGTGCATCGATTCTAAGACGCCACCGCCGGTCATTCCATGGGTTCGTCGTACCCGTTCGGGCAGGCAAATCCTGGCGGATCAGCGATCGGCCAGGACCCGGGCCGCCTCGTCCTCCAGGCTCGTTCCGGCGAAGAAGCCCGGGTTCATCCCCGTCCACAACCGCACCGGGTTGTCGAAGACGAAGGAGCGGAACTGGTCGTCCTTCATGTGGCCCTTCTCCACCAGCTCGTAGGCCTCGGGCACCACGTCGCGCATGTCGGGGACGTCCCAGTGCCCGATGTCGGACGAGAAGATGGCGGGAAGGACGGCGCCGCCCGGGTTGATCTCCGATGCGAACGCCAGGGCGTTCAGGGGGTCGTCGGCCTCGCACCCGAAGAAGAAGCGGGTGCCGAACAGCTCGACGATCTCCTGGCCCTTCCCGATGAGCGACTCCCCCCACATGTCGACGTCGCGGGGGACCTCGTCGGGGTCCGAGAGCATGGCCAGGCCGTCGGCGAGGCGGTCGACCCGCTCCGCCGTGAGGCCGCGGGCGTGGCGTCCGAAGAGCTCGTGCAGCTCGGCCCGGTCCAGGCGGGCGGGGTCGTTGTGGCGGATGGCGTCCATGTTGCGCTTGTCCCAGTGGGCCAGCAGTCCGGCCAGCAGGGCGATGGCCCAGGTCACTCCGCCCTCCTGGAAGGCGAAGCGCATCTCGGGGAACCGCTTGGGCACGCCGCCGAACACGAGCGACCGGCAGATCCCCTCGTCGGCGGCGGCGAAGTTCCCCACCTGGTTGTAGGAGTTGTTGGTCGTCGACATTCGGCTGCCCCACCCCTGGGCCCCGGCGTGGAAGGTCGGCGCCACTCCCAGCTCGGCACAGCGCCGCCACATCGGGTCGTAGTCGTAGAGCGAGTCGTGGGCCAGGGTGTCGATCCACCGCCCCCCACCGGGTGCATCGTCCCCGTGGGTCGGGCGCGGGATGGTCCCGCCCATCATCACCGCCTTGAGACCGAGCTCCCCGACGGCGTGGTCCAGCTCCGCCACCGCCTCCTCGGGCGTGAAGGTGGGGATGGCCGCCACCGGCTCGAGGCGGTCGCGGTAGTCGGCGTAGGCCTCGGCGTAGTAGCGGTTGAGGGCCCGGGCCAGGGCGCAGCGCAGCTCGGCGTCCCCGAGGGCGGTCACCGTCAGCCCGTAGGTCGGGTACAGCACGGCAAAGTCGATGCCCAGCTCATCCAGCCGGCGGTACATGAGGTCCGGCAGCATGGCGGTGGCCCGGTCGAGGGTGTTCTCGGTGGGCAGGCCCCACACGCCGGCGGCGTGGATCCCCCGTTCCCGCCGGTCGGCGGGATCGGGCAGGGCGGCCCGGGGCCCCGCCGAGCGGGTCATGCGGTCGAAGCGGCGGGCCACGTCCTGCCCCGCCTCCTCGACGATGAAGTCCCGCACCAGCGGCAGGTACTCGATGAGGTGCCCGTCGCTGTCGATCACCGGATGCCCGATCCGGGCGCGCACGTCCCGGACCTCGTCGCTCGGGACGTAGGTCAACGGGCGGCTACTGCTGGTGGTGGGTGACCGGGATGATCGGATTTGTGCCGGTCTTGGACTTCTTCATCTTCTTGGCCGCCCGCTTCTCCTGCAGCGACCGGCCCTTCTTCTTCTGGTTGGGCTGGCTCGGAACCTTGCCTGGCATGGGCCACCTCCGGTGCGGCCCAGAGTACCGACCGGGCTGGCATCATCGCCGCCGTGGTGACCGTGACCGTCGAGCGCTTCGACGAGCTGGTGGCCGACGCCCTCGACGGGCTGCCCGAGTTCCTCGGCCGGGCCATGGAGAACGTGGCGGTCATGGTGGAGGACCGGGCGCCGCCCGGAAACCTCCTCGGCCTCTACGAGGGCATCCCGCTCACGGAGCGGGGCAACGGCTACAGCGGGGTGATGCCCGACCGGATCACGATCTTCATGCAGACGATCTGCGCCTACAGCCGGGACGAGGCCCAGGTCGTCGAGACGGTGCGCCGCACGGTCATCCACGAGGTGGCCCACCACTTCGGGATCGACGACGACCGGCTCAAGGAGCTGGGCTGGGGCTAGCCCTCCGGGTGGACGTGGACGGCCAGCCAGCTGGTCCCCGGGGTGGTCTCCACCAGCCGGTGCGGTACGCCGGAGGGGAGGACAACCCAGTCCCCCGGCCCCAGATCCAGACGCTCGCCGCCGATCTCGAGGACGGCGCCGCCCTCCAGGACCACCACCCACTCGTCCTGGGCCTGGCGGTAGTCGACGGGACCGTCCAGCTTCCCGCTCAGGATCTGCTCGACGACGACCTTCCCCATCCCGGCCAGCTCGGTGGCACGCTCCCCGCGTGCGGGCGCATCGGCGGCGGACGACAGACGCCCTCGCAGGACCGGCGGCACGAGGTGAACGTATCCTCCGGCGGGTGAGCGCTGACGACCCGGGCCGGCGCCAGGCCCTGTGGTCTCTCGCCCTGGGCTACGCCCGGACCGTGGACCGCGGTGACACCGCGGGGTTCCTGGAGCTGTTCGCTCCCGACGCCGAGCTCAGCATGCACAATCCGCCCGACACCGAGGCCACGACCGTCTACCGGGGCCGCGGGGACCTGGCGCGCATCCCGCCGCGCATGGCCCGCTTCCGCGCCACCTTCCACCTCCTCGGCCAGGCCGACTACCACCTGGACGGCGACGAGCCGACCGGCGAGGTGTACTGCGTGGCCCACCACCGCAGCGCCGGCGACGACGACCCGACCGACTACGTCATGTTCATCCGCTACCGCGACCGCTACCGCCGCCACGACGGCGCGTGGCGGATAGCCGAGCGGCGGGTGCTCGTGGACTGGACCGAGACCCGCCCCGCCAACCCGCCCGGCCGCTGACATTTCCCGCCGGGGCCCCCAGCCCCGCCGGCGGCCGTTAGCTTCCCGGCCTATGGCCACCCTGTCGATAACGCTGCCGTCGTTCGCCGCCGAAGACCCCGGGAGCTGGCAGCCGATGCTGGACCAGGCCCGGGCCGCCGACGCCGGCGGCGTGGACCGGCTGGTCGTCTCGGACCACGTCGTGTTCGGCGAGAACCTCGAGGCCTACGCCCGCCCCGAGGTCGGCGGCATGGAGGGCGGGCGCCAGCCGACCGGCCCCGACGGGCACTGGCTGGAGCCGCTGATCGTGCTGACGACGGTGGCGGCCATCACCACGCGCGTCCGCCTCGGCACCGGGATCCTCCTGGCAGCCCTGCGCCGGCCGATCGTCCTGGCCAAGCAGGCCTCCACCATCGACGTGCTGTCCGGCGGGCGCCTCGACCTCGGCGTGGGGATCGGCTGGCAGCGCGAGGAATACGACGCCGCCGGCCTCAGCTTCGAGCGCCGGGGCCGCCTGCTCGACGACACCCTGCTCGTGTGCCAGACGCTGTGGCGGGAGCAGCGCGCCTCCGTGGACACCCCGGACCTGCGCTTCGACGCCATCCACCAGATGCCGAAGCCCCTCCAGCCGGGCGGGGTCCCGCTGTGGGTGAGCGGCACGCTCAACGACGCCGTGGTGCGACGGGTGGCCCGCTTCGGCGCCGGTTGGATCATGTGGGGTCCGGCCGCCGCCGAGCCCGTTCCGGCTGCGACCGAGATGCTCCGGCGGGTGGCCGACGCCGGCCGCGACCCGGGGGACGTTGCCGTCAGCGCTCCGCTGCGCCTGGTCCGCCGGGACGACCGCAGCGTCGACGTCGAGGCCACCGCCGAGGGCCTCCGCCCCCTCCTCGATGCCGGGATCACCGACTTCCGGGGCGCCCTGCCGGTCCCCTCCGACACGGAGGAAGCCGCCGCTCGCTACGCCGAGCTGGTCTCTGCTTTCCGCCGGGTCGCGGGCTGAGCCGGTCCGGGCCGGACTACGCCGGCTCGACCTCGACGATCATCTCGATCTCCACCGGGATCCCGAACGGGAGCTCGGCCATTCCCACCGCCGAGCGGGCGTGGCGGCCGGCCTCCCCGAACACCTCGACCATCAGGTTGGAGAAGCCGTCGATCACCTCGGGCTGGCGGCCGAACCCGGGCGCGGAGTGCACCATCCCGAGCACCTTCAGGACCTGGCGCACCCGGTCGAGCGATCCCAGCGCCGCGCGCACCGTCGCCAGCATGTTGAGCCCGGTGAGCCGGGCCGACGCCTGGGCCTGCTCGACGTCCACGTCGGCGCCGACCTTGCCCTTGTCCCGGGTGCCGTCCGGATGGATCGGGCCGTGGCCCGAGACGTACAGGATGGTGCCGGCCAGGCGGGTGCGGACGAAGTTTGCGACCGGCGGAGGTACGGGCGGCAGGTCGATCCCCAGCTCGGCCAGACGGGCTTCGGCGCTCATCAGCGAACCCTAATGGGGAGGCCCGTCTGGCGGCTCAGGCCTCTCCCCGCTTACCTTTTGTCCCATGTCGAAGGGCCAGGACCGCATGATGCAGGTCATCAACCACATCCACCGAACCGCCTTCACCGCCAGCGACGGGAGGCTGTTCGGGAACCTGCTCGGGATGCCGGTGGTGAAGCTCACCACCGTCGGGCGCAAGAGTGGCAAGCCCCGCACCAGCATGCTCACCTCCCCGGCCAAGGACGGGGACAACCTGGTGCTGGTCGCCTCCTACGGCGGATCCCCGAAGCATCCGGACTGGTTCCTCAACCTGCGGGACAACCCGGAGGTCGAGGTGATGACCCGGGGCTTCAAGGGGCGTCGCAAGGCCCGCATCGCCACCTCGGAGGAGAAGGCCCGCATCTGGCCCGGCCTGACCCGGGACCACAAGAACTACGCCGGCTATCAGGAGAAGACCACGCGGGACATCCCGCTGGTGATCCTCGAGCCGGTGGCTTGACGGGGACTAACCACCTATCTCGCTCATATGTGCGCAGACAGTGAAAAGTTAGAACTGTATTGAAATGTTGGGAGGGCCTGGCCGGCACGGACCGCGCACCGGCACAGGGGTGAGCGGGTCGATCTCGGCAGTGCCAGGATGAGGCCGCCCGGCCCGTCACAAGGAGCGTCGCGATGCCTCTGGACCCCCGTCTCCAACCGGTCATCGACGCCATGGCCGCCGGTCAAGCGGAACAGGTGGACCTACCTGTGGCCGAGCTGCGGGCCCGCGCCCACAAGGGCATGGAGTCGATGTTCCTCAGCCTCGGGGACGAGTTGCCCGCGGCAGCGGCGGAAGAAGACCACCAGGTCGAGGTACCGGGCGGGCACATAACCGTGCGCACCTACCGCCCCGATCTCCCCGGGGCCCTGCCCGCCCACGTGTACTTCCACGGAGGCGGCTTCTGGCTGGGGACCCTCGACCACTTCGACAGCAGCTGCCGGGCCACCGCAATCGAAGCGGGCTGCGTGGTGGCGTCGGTCGACTACCGCCTGGCCCCGGAGCACAGGTACCCGACCGCCCCGGAAGACTGCTACGCCGCCCTCCGGTGGGTGGTCGACAACGCCGCATCGCTCGGCGTCGATCCGGGTCGGGTCTCCGTCGGGGGAGGCAGCGCCGGCGGGAACCTCGCCGCCGTCGTGGCGCTCATGGCCCGGGACCGGGGCGGCCCGCAGATCGTGTTCCAGCTCCTAGAGATCCCGGTCACCGACTTCACCCTCAGCCAGCCGTCTATGACGGAGAACTCCGGCTACATGCTCACCGAGGAGGGCATCGAGCAGTGCCGTTCCTTCTACCTGCCCGACGAGGGCCGGGCCACCGAGGC
>DASUHN010000403.1 GCA_036273495.1 Acidimicrobiales bacterium
CGGGCGGGCCCAGCCAGAAGTCGAGCATGCTCCTGTCGGCGCCGCCCTTGGCGATGGCCGAGCGCAGGCCCAGGATGTACGAGTCGAAGATGGCGTCGCGCGAGGAGAACAGGTTGGTGATCGCGGTCATGTCGACCTCGAGCATGACCTTGGCCCGGATGCCGAACCGGATCATCGCCATCTGGTCGATGGCCTCCAGGCCGCCCTTCCCGCTCGACATGATGTTGCCGATGTTGGCCTTGGCCGCGCTCAACCGGTCGGCGTTCTCCATGAAGGCGTCCGCCACGACCAGACGACCGAGCCGGAGGAGGAAGGTGTCGTCGGACATCTCCTTCACGAAGGGCAGCAGGGCGCCGGTGTCCTGCTCGTCCATCATCTTCTTGCCGGCCTTGGAGCCGAGGGTGGTGAGAGTCCCGCCTCCGGCCATGGTCTGGATGCTGAAGTGCTCCACATCCCCGAAGCCCATGTTCGGCTTCGTCTGACGCTCCTTCAGCTTGAGCTTGGAGCGGATGGCGATCTTCAGGTCGTCGAACTCGCTCCGGTTGTCCTGCTTGTCGACGACCCGGAACTGGGGCGTGGCTATCTTCATCGCCCGGGACAGGAAGGTGGTGGCGAAACCGGTGCGGGCCTTGAGGCTGTTGGCCTCCTGGCGCCGTTCCGCCTGGCCGGAGCCCTCGACGCCCTCTCCCATGCCCTCGGGCTTGGCCACGAGGGTGCCGTTGCCGCTCTGCATGAAGTAGACGCCGCCGCTGGCCCCCTCCTGGGGCCGGGTCACCTGCTGGGTCTCCCTGGTCCAGGGGATGGGCGTCTTGGACGCCAGCAAGGCGGCGGAGAACCCGCCCCCGCCGAGCACCTGGCCCACCGCCGAGTTGCCGGCGGCGCCGCCGAGACCCAGCAGGGCGGCTTCGGGCGGGCGGTTCGCCTGACCCTCGACGCCCGGGGCCTGGGAGGGCCGCCTGCGGGGGGTCCGCTTGGGGACGAACTCCTCCGGGTCCAGCATGGTCACGCCGCGCCGCCTCCTGCGTTTGGTCCGACCGGCTCGGATCCGACGTTACGCAGCGACCCCCTCGGAGCACGAGCCCTCGAGCACCGATTGCACCGTTTGCCCGCTCCTCTGCGACCCCCGGGCAGGCAGCCCTTCCCGAACGGGCACCACCCTGCGGGTGGTGAGCCTGCGATCAGCCGGCGGACCGGCGCTCGTTCAGCTCGGACGCGTTGTCGCGCATGATCCGCTGGACGGTCCCGGTGTCGAACTTGCGGAGCTCGGTGAGGTAGTCGAGCGGATCGGGGAGCGCCTCGATGTGGGGCCAGTCCGACCCGAAGATCACCCGGTCCGCACCCATGAGGTCGACGACCTCCTCGACGTCGTCCTCCCAGAACGGGTTGATCCACACGTGACGGCGGAACGTCTCCACCGGATCCTGCCGGAAGTAACCGGGCGTCTTGTCGGCCGAATGCCGCAGCTTGCGGAACAGGTAGGAGAGGAACTCGGAGCCGTTCTCGACCGACGCCACCCGAACGTTCGGGAAGCGCTCGAAGAGGCGCTCCAGGATCAGGGTGGCGAGGAAGTCGTGGGCGGCCCGCTCGATCGAGAACAGCCTGATGTTGAGCCTCATCCCCCGGGATCCGGACCCGAAGGCGGCCGAGAACCCGTCGGGCGCGTATCCGTTGGCGGACAGGCCGCTGTCGCCGGCATGGACCACGACGGTGATCCCCGCCTCGTTCACCCGGGCCCAGAACGGATCAAAGATCTCGTCGGCGGGCGAGAAGGGGCCCGTCCGGGTGAAGGCGGCGGCCGTGCGCATCACGATCGTGCGCGCCCCCCGGTCCAGTGCCCACTCCAGCTCCTGGACGGCGGCGTCGGGGTCGGCGAGGGTGATGTACGGAGCGGCGAAGATCCGCCCCTGATGGGCAAAGCCCCAGTCCTCCTCCAGCCACCGGTTGAAGGCCCGGAACATCAGCACCACGGCCTCGGGGTCGTGCTTGAGCGGCTCCTCGTAGATCATCCCGAGGGTCGGGAACAGCCAGATCCGGTCGATCCCCTGGGTGTCCATGACCTGGAGGCGCGCGTCCCGGTCGCGGTATTCGGGCCGGATGGGCTCGGGGCGACCGAGCAGGTCGGCCGGGGACCGGCCTCGGGGGTTGCCCCGGAAGTACTCGGAGAGGGCGCCGGCGGGGGAGACCGGGTCGAAGGTGGGGTTGGTGACCGCCCGGTTCACCCGTCCGCCGATCACGTGGTAGCGGCGGCCGCCGATCTCGGCCCACTGGACGACCCGCGTCCCGAGGGCGGGGTCGAGGTGCCGGGTGAAGGCGTCGAGCGCCTCGTAGTAGTGGTTGTCGGCGTCGAACACCCGGTAGCCGAGCTCCGAGGCGGGCGTGGCCATCAGTGCCTCCAGATCAGGGATTTGGCCCGATTCTATTTGTAAAGCGCCCTATGGCCCCCGCCGATCACCTCCGAGCATCCGGCCGGAGGGAGCTTCACCCTGCTTTCGCGAATCACGGGCCTCGGCCTCGGCGCGCTCGGCGTCGTGGGCGCCACCGTTCCTTTTTCAGCAATAGGCGGCCACGGTGCGGCACTCGGCACCTCGACACCGGGGCCCCTGACGGCCGTCCCAGGGCGGGGCCGGCGCCGCCCTGGTGGCCGAGAAGGTGGTGGCCTCCGCCTCGGCCAGCGCGACCGACGTGGTCGAGGCCGATCCGACCCACGCCCTGCTCCTCGTCACCGCCTCGATCGACACCACGTCCTCCAACGGCTCGTCGGTGACCATGCGCTACGTGCCGCTCAGCCTCTCCAATGACGGCTCGGGGTGGAAGGTGGAGGACGTCGACGGCCTGATGACCCATCTCCCGCCGGCCCCGCCGCCTCCTCCGAGCCCCGCTCCGGCTCCGGCCGGCACGCCCGCCCCGGCGCCGCCGCCCCGGCCCGCCTCGGCTCCCG
>DASUHN010000404.1 GCA_036273495.1 Acidimicrobiales bacterium
TGAAGGCGGGGGGCACCGTCTCGTCCGCACCCGCCGGCGCCGCACCCGGCGCGGGCGACCCGGTCATCGCCTCGGTCACCTCCCCGGTCGCGGGCGACGTCTCCTTCACCCCGACTCCGGATGCATCCGAGGCCGGGTTCCACGTGCTGGGCTCGGGGTTCCAGATCTCGGCCCCATCCGCCACCCCGTCGGCGCCCCTGGTGGTCACGTTCCAGATCGCGGCGTCGCTTCTGCCGGCCGGTACCACGGCCTCCGACGTAATGGTGTTCCGGGACGGGGCGGCGGTGGCCCCCTGCACCTCGTCCAGCTCGACGAGCGCCGCTCCCGACCCCTGCGTCCTTCCGCCCGAGGTCGGTGGTGACGTCATCACCTACACCGTGCTCTCCTCGCACGCGTCCTCCTGGGCGTTGGGGACGCCGGCGTCGGTCCGCCTGGCCGGAGCCGACCGCGAGGCGACCGCGATCGCCGTATCCGCCGCCTCCTACGGTCCCGGCGACGCGGAAGCGGTCGTGCTGGCCCGGGCCGACAACTACCCGGACGCCCTGGCCGGCGCGGCGTTGGCGGCCGCCCAAAACGCCCCGGTCCTGCTGACCTCGCCGTCGGGCCTCGACGCCCCGGTCGCGGCGGAGCTCCAACGGGTCCTGCCGGCCGGGGGGACCGTGTACCTCCTCGGGGGGACGTCCGCCCTGAGCGCGGGGGTGGCCCGGGACGTGGCCGGATTGGGTTACCACGTGACCCGGGTGGCCGGCGCCGACCGCTTCGCCACCGCCGTGGCCGTGGCCCAGGCGGCCGGCAGCCCGGCGGGCATCCTGCTGACGACCGGGGACGACTTCCCCGACGCCCTCGCCGGCGCCGCCGCCGTCGGTCCGTCGCGGGTGATCCTGTTGACCGACGGCCGGGTGATGCCGGCCGTTACTCGGGCCTACCTGGACGCCCACCCGGTGCCGGTCTGGGCCATCGGCGGGCCCGCTGCCGCCGCCGATCCCTCCGCCACCCCGTTGGTGGGTGCCGACCGCTACGCCACCGCCGCCCTGGTGGCCCAGGACCTGTTCTCCGGTCCGGCCGTGGCCGGTCTGGCCACCGGGCTCGCCTTCCCCGACGCCCTGGCCGCCGGGCCCCGCCTGGCCCGCCTGGGCGGTCCGCTGCTCTTGACCGATCCGGCCACCCTGGCTCCGGCTGCCGCTGCGTACCTGACCAGCACCGGGGCCACGCTCGGCCGTCTCGAGGTGTACGGGGGGCCGGCGGCCCTGTCCGACGGCGTCGAGCAGGCGGCCGGCGCCCTGGTCGGATAGCCGCGGGCGGTTGGCCGGCCGCCTTGGACCGGGCCTGGCCGAGCTCGATCACTCCCGTAGCCCCGGGGTGGCCATGGACCGTATGGCCCGGTCGGGGGAAATTCGGCGTGGCCCCTTGGACCCGGTTCTCACCAGGAGTACACATGGGTTTGAGTAGGCCGGCACACGGACAGCGGGTGGCGCGGAGAGTGGCGGAATCGCAGCGGGCGGGCAAGCCCGGCCCAGATCGACCGGCGGGCGACTTGACGGGGTCCCACCGCCTGCTCGAACGGTTCCGCCTCCTGGCGCGGGTGGGCGGTATCGTCGAGCGGGCCGCTGATCGCTCGGGTGGCATGTTGGTGATCCGGGGCCGCCCGGGCGTCGGCAAGACCTCCCTGTTGCGGGCGGCGGTCGACGCTGCCGACGGGCTGACCGTGGCTTCCCTCCGGGGGGACCCGGCCGAGACCGCCGTGCCGTTCGGTGGGCTCGAGCGGCTCTTCGCCTCGATCCGGGTCCCCGGGCGCCGGTCGGGGGGTGGGCCCACCGTCCCCCTTCCCCGTGAGAGGGCCGTATGGCTGAGCTACGTGGCGGTGGCCCGCGGCTTCGGTGAGGCCCTGGCCCACCTGGTCGACATGACCGGGCCGCTGTTGGTGGCGGTGGACGACGCCCAATGGGTCGACGGGCCCACCCTGGCCCTCCTCGCCTCCCTGGCCCGGAACGTCGCCGAGCTCCCGGTCGCCGTCCTCCTGGCCGTGAGTGGCGGGGAGGCCGTACCCGAGCTGTCGGGGCTCGACGCGGTCGACCTGCCCGCCCTGGATGCCCGACCCGGTCCCCTGCCCTCGCGCCCCGACGCACCCGGCCCGCTCGTGGGGGCGGTCGCAACCGTCGATCTGACCGGGCCCGATCTGACCTTCGAGATCGGGCAGGGGAGACGGCGTGCGGGCATGGCAACGGACCAGGACCGGCCGGCCGTTCGTTCGGAGGCTCTCGCATCCCATGCCAGTCGCCGGCGCGCCGGGCACCGGTCCCTTGAGGGCCGGCGCTGGTCCGATCCCCCGGCCCCGTTGGCCGACGAGCTCCTGAGGCCGGGGCGCGCCCAGCGCCGGCCTGCCTACCGCCCCCACGAATATGTCGTCCAGCTCCTGGGGGATTTCCGGGTCGGCCACGGCTCGGATGACCTGACGCCGCGGCCGCCCCAACCGGCCCAGCTGGTGAAGATCGTCGCCCTGAGGGGCCGGCTGTCGGTCGACGAGCTGATCGAGACGCTCTGGCCGGACGGCGATCCGGGGGTGGGCCGGGTACGGATCCGCAACGTCCTCTTCCGGGCCCGGGAGGCATGCCCGGGCCTCCTCGAACGTGATGCCGAGACGGTGAGCCTGCACCCCCTGGCATCGGTCGACGCCCGCGACTTCGACCGGGAGGCGGCGCGGGCACTCAACGGGCCGCGAGACGGCGGGCAGGGGCCGGCCGATTCGGCCCGGCTCGCCCTGTCGCTCTACACGGGCGAGCTGCTCCCCGCCGACCGGTACGCGGCGTGGTGTTCGACCGACCGTGAGCGGCTGGCGGGTCGTCACCGGGAGCTGCTCGAGGTGGTCATGGACCACTCCGAGCGGACGGGTGACGACCTGGCCGCGGTCCGCTTGGCGGAGGAGGCCATCGTCCTCCAGCCGTACGACGAGTCTCTGTACGCCCGCGCCGCCCAGCTGATGGCCCGTCTCGGCTGGCGCTACAAGGCTCTGCAGATGTTGCGTAGGGCCGAGGCGGTGGCCGCCGACCTGGGAGTGCCGCCGTCCCGCCCTGTTCTGCAGCTGTATGCGCAGCTGCGCGGCGACTAGCTGCCCCGCCGCTCGCCTCCGCTTAGCCGCCTTCGTTTCTCCGTCCGGGAATCCCGGCTTGCCGCCCGCACGTCGCGCCGGGACCATTGATGTAACTGGTCCCCTCTGCCCATGGCCGGTTCACCCTTCGAGGTATCCGGAGGATGTGCTGCCGGTATGGCCCTTCCGTACCGTGGCCAGCGTGCTCGTTTCCTACGTGCTGCGCCTCGTCCCCGACCAGCTGTCCGGGGGCCGGCTGGTCGGCGAGGTCGAAGCCGTGAACACGGGCGAGCGACGGGCGATCCACGGGGCGGACGAGCTCCTCGGGTTCTGCACCGAGTCCTACCGGGAGGCGCAATCGGCGGCCCGGTGGCAAGAGACGAAGACGGAAGGGTGATCAGGATGGAATCGGAAAAGTCCCGGGTCGGGTCCAGGCGGGGGCGGGTCGTGCGCCTCACCATCGCCGCCTTGGCCGGCGTCGTCTTCGGCGCCTACGCCATGCTCCCCGCCGCGCGCGCCGGCTCGTCCGGGGCCCAGACCCCGCTGGCCCAGCGACCGGCGCCCGCTTCACCGACGGTGACCGCGACCGTGACCCACAACGGGGTGCTCGTGTCCTGGCGGAACGTGCCGGACAACGCCCTCGGGTTCAACGTCTTCCGGTCGGACAACAGCGCCCAGCCCCTCAACGACGACCCCGTCCTCGGCCAGTCGTGGCTGGACACCACGGCGGCGGCGGGTGCGTCCTACACCTACTCGGTCGTCGTGGCCTCGCTCGACGACTCGGGCCAGCCCGCCGCCTCCCAGCCCGATCTGAGCGCGCCCCAGGGCGTGACCACCGCCTCGGTCGGCGACACCCTGGGCTCGGCCACCGTGTCCCTGGCCGCCTCGTTCTCCACCTCCCACGTGCCCCAGGGCGCCCTCCAGCAGTCGGACATCCCGACGTCGCTGCCCAAGTGGCCCGACGTCCTTGGCAGCCCTGCTCAGGCGTCATCGGTGCAGGCGCCCAAGGCCTCCCCTGCGACGGTCCCCTCCATCGCCCTTCCGAGCAACGACGCCTGTTCCCTGTCCGAGCTGACCGCGACCGTCACCACGCTGGCGACGAACGCCACCTGCCCCTCGTACGAGATAGTCGAGGACCTCACCGTTCCCGGCGGTGACACGCTGAACATCGCCCCGGGCACGACCGTGTTCGTCGACGACGGCCACTCGATCCAGGTCGACGGGACCCTCGACGTGCAGGGAACGACCTCTTCTCCCGTCGTGATCACCTCCGCCGACGCGGCCACCGCCCCGGTCGATCTGGCCCGGCCCGCCCTGTCGGCCCCGTCCCCGGGGGCGTGGGGCCCGATCGTCTTCGACGCCGCGCCCGACCAGGCCCAGAGCCAGCTGAGCTACGCCGAGATCAGCTACTCCTCCGGCATCTTGAGCATCCCGGCCGAAGGTTCTGACACCGGCACGACCGTGCCGCCGTCGATCACCGGCGGCACCATCACCAACGTCGGCGGCGTCGAGCCCCTCTTGGGTTCGGGTCTGGCCTTCGTCGACCCGTCCGCCCCGGTCTCGATCAGCGGCCTGACCTACAGCGGGCTGAGCGAGCCCGAGAGCCTCCTGCCGGGCAACGGGATCGCGGTCCTTAGCCTGGGGCCCGAGCTGGACGTCGACATCTCGAGCTCGAGCGTCACCGCCGGCCTCCCCCTGACCGTCGTCAGCCTGCCGGTGGGCGAAGGTGCGCCCCTCCGCGCCGGGTTCCGGGCCATCCCCGCCCCCCACGTCGACGCGGCGGGGAACGGGCTGATCAAGACCGACATCACGGGCAACAACTTCACGACCGTCAGCGGTCTGCCCGAGATGGCCCTCGTGTCGCTGTCCGGCATCGGCGGAGCAGGGACCAGCACCCTCACGGGCATCCTGTCCGGGAACAACCTCAACGGCCAGCCCCTGCTGGCCGGGCTGCTGCTGGTGTCCGCCGCCCTCGACTCACCGGCGCCCGGCGGCACCGCTCCCGTTGCCCCGAGCTGCGCCTCCGGCTTCTACGCCGCCTGCGACGACCTCACCATGGCGGGCGACACCGTCACCTCCGACGGCCTCGGCGTGCTCGAGCTGACCGCGTCGGCGGGCCCGGGCAGTTCGCTCACCGACAACGCCGTGAACGGGGGCAAGTACCTGTCCAGCGACCGCAGCGGGTGGGTCAGCGTGGACTGGGCCCTCGGAGACTCACCCGACGGCGACTACGTCCCGTCGGGCGACGCGTCCAACCTGTCGCAGTACTCCAACCTGACCCTGACGGGCGGAGGCGCCGGGCTGCTGAGCCGGGCCCGCTCGGCGGACGGCACCGGCACGAGCAGCCCCTCGATCTCGGGGTCCTCGGTCACCGGGGGAGCCGGCTGGTCCGGCTACCTGCCCGAGGCGGTCAACAACGCGGCGTGGGGCTCCACCCCGCTCGGCGGGTGCGCGGACGAGCCCGGTGCCGGCAACGCGGTCGCCAGCCCGATCCTGAGCGCGGACACCCTGACCGCCATCGGCGCCGGACTGTTCAACGTTCCCCAGTCCTGCGGGGGCACCGCCACGGCCGATCCCCAGATCAGCGGCACCACCATCAACGTCAGCAGGGAGACCGAGAGCAGGGACGGTGGCGAAGGCGTCGCCAACTGGGCCTACGCCCGCGCGGCCGGCTCCTCGGCCGAGGCCAACCCGACGCTGAGCTCCGACAAGATCACGACCCCGTCGGACGACATCGACAACTACGCCTCCTCGGACCAGGGTCCGGCCACGGCCGATCCGACCGTGCAGGGCTCGACGCTGACCTCGGCCCGCGACGACGGCATCGACAACTGGGCCGACAGCGCGCGTCTGAAGGGATCGTCCGGCCCGGCCACGGCCGATCCGGTGTTCTCCTCCACGACCGTCACGGCCGAGGACAACGCCATCGACAACGGGTCGCAGGCCCACCGCGGCGACAGCGCCGCCGAGGCCAGCCCGACCGTCACCGGCTCCAACCTGTCCACCTCGAACGAGGACACCACCGTGTACACCGAGGCGGACCCGAACGGGACCGGAGCCGCCATGGTCAACCCGAGCATCAGCGGCTCGACGATCATCAACAACGGGGACGGTGACGGCATCCATCTGTTCGCCAACCCGCCCTGGAACCACGCGTCGGGGCCGAGCTCGCTCGGTGGGTTCATCTCGGGCACGACGATCACCTCGGCCTGGGACGGGATCGACGTGGAGAGCGCGGGCCGGAACACCACCGACGCGCCGACGATGTTCACCACCACCCTCACCAACGTCGGCCTCACCTCCGGGCGCGGCGACGGACTCGTGGCCAACCTCAAGAACAAGGGCTCGGCCATCTCCAACGACCCGACGTGGAACGGAGGCACCCTGAACGCCCCCGGCGGCGCCGGCATCAAGCTGAAGTCCAACGGCTTCGGCCAGGCTGCCGGGGACGTGATCGAGACCGCCCCGATCATCGACGATGTCCCGATCAACAGCTTCCGGACGGGCGTAAAGCTGGTGGCCACCGACCGGTCGGCCGGCTCCGGCTGGCCGGGCACGGTCCACGTCGGCGGCCATGTGGACGCCAGCCCGATCACGTCGCTCGACCGGTCCGGCATCCAGGCCTATGCCACCTGCGAGGACTGCGCCATCCCGGCGGAGGTCGGCGACGTCGCCGCCAGGGCGGCCACGCCGGCCAGCGGAGCCCTCGTGGACACCTCGCTGAGCGGCACCCCGGTCTCGGCCTACGACTCGGCCGGTGACTTCGAGGCCTACTCGGACGCCGAGGGGGCCGGGGCCGACGTGGGCCCGTCGGTCAAGGGCGTCGTCCCCGGATCGCCGGCCGCCTGGCAGTCGCTCGACAGCACCGCCCTCTTCAGCTCGGCCTACAGTGAGGAGGGTCCGGCCGAGAGTGACCTCGACGTGAGCTCGATCCACGCCAGTGGCGAGGGAGAGTCGGAGCCCGGGGTCGCGGACATCGCGAATCTCGTCTACGCCGACGGAGGTGACGCGACCAACAACGCCAACATAGAGGGCAACGTGCTGGACAACCTCTGGCACAGCAGCGGCGTACCCGCCCTGACCGACTCGGTGTACTCGGAGAGCGGCAGCTCCTTCCGGACCGGTTCGGTGAGCAACAACCAGGTCGCCGACATGCTCGGGTCGAGCGACGGCTGGAGTGATCCCGGCGGGACGGGCATCTACGAGTACATCGGGCGCCCTGAGAACGTGGCCACTGAGTTCCCGAAGCTCACGATCTCGGGGAACACCGTGAGCAACGTGGGTGCCAAGGGCATATGGGTCCAGACGCAGGATGAAGGTCCGACCGGCCAGACGGTCCCCGCCACTGACCCGAGCGCCTTTGCCGTCCATGTGCTGGACAACATCGTCAGCTTCACGGGCGAGGAGGGCATCCTTCTCGACGGCGTCTACTCGGACGTCGAGGGCAACACCCAGAGCTTTGCCGGCCTGGCCGGCACCGCCAGTGGAATGCTCCTCCAGAACGAGAACGATCCGGGCGTGGTGAGCTGCAACGCCTTCTCGGGCAACACCGTGGGTGTGCAGTACGCAGGGAACGGGACCGGTGATCCGGCAACCAACTTCAACAGCTTCGTCGGCTCGAACGGCAGCCCGAACCTGACCTACAACCTGGTTACCGACAACGCCGTCGAACCGGTCGCGGTGAAGCCCAAGGACGTCCGGATGACAAATGCCCGGAGCAACTGGTGGGGCACCCTGGATGGCGAGTCCATCGCGGCCGGGATCCTCGGGAACGTCGACTCCTCCAGCCCGCTCGGCGGATCGCCGATCGGATCTCCGCCCTGCGGTGGCGGGGGCGGCGGGGCCGTCGGAGGCGGCGCCGGCGGCGGGAGCGGTTCACCCGAGCTTCTGCCGTGCTCCAGTGCCCCGTCTCCCGGCACCCTCCCGTCGGCGGGCAACCCGCTGGTGATCAGCGTGGCCGTGCCCGGCGCCACGGACTGCTCGGGCGTGAGCTTCACGCCCAACAACGGCGGCACGTCTCCCAGCGGGTTCAACGTCCTCGGGTTCGGGTCGGTCATCACGGCCCCGCAGGCGTCGGCCGCCTCGCCTCTGGTGCTGAGCTTCTCCTTCCCCGAGGCTTCGCTGCCGGCAGGCATGACGGCGGCCAACGTGGTGGTGTTCAGGGACGGGAGCCCGGTCGCGGCCTGCACCTCCAATCCCGCGACCACGGCCGCCCCCGACCCCTGTGAGGCGTCGGCCACGCTCGCCAACGGCGTCGTGACCATCACCGTCCTGTCCTCGCACGCCAGCACGTGGAGCCTGTCCACCCCGAGTGGGCCGGGCGCCTCCCGTCTGGCCGGCTCGGACAGGGAGGGGACGGCCATTGCGGTGTCCCAGGCGTCGTTCACCAATGGCGGGGCCGGCGCCGTCGTCCTGTCCCAGGCGGGGGACTATCCCGACGCCCTGGCGGGTGTGCCGCTGGCAGTGGCCAAGAAGGCGCCCATCCTGCTCACCTCGCCGACGGCGCTGGACGCGCCGGTGGCGGCTGAGATCCAGCGGGTCCTGCCCGCTGGCGGGACCGTGTACCTGCTCGGCGGCACCTCCGCATTGTCGGACCAGGTGGCGTCGCAGGTGACGGCTCTGGGCTACTCGGTCGTCCGCTACGGAGGGGCGGACCGGTACGCCACCGCCGTGGCCATCGCCTCCGCTCTCGGTTCGGCCAAGCAGGTGCTCCTGGCCGACGGATCCAACTTCCCGGACGCCCTGTCGGCCTCGGCCGCCTCGGGCTCGCCGGGAACGGTGATCCTCCTCACCGCCGGCAGATCCGTACCGTCCGCCACGGCCGGCTTCCTGAAGGCCAACCCGGTACCGGTGTTCGCCGTCGGCGGCCCGGCGGCGGCGGCCGATCCGTCTGCCACCGGCCTGGTGGGCGCGGACCGCTACGCCACGGCCGTGCTGGTGGCCCAGCGGTTCTTCAGCGCTCCCACCGCGGCCGGCCTGGCGACCGGTCTCAACTACCCGGATGCTCTCACTGCGGGGCCCCAGTTGGCCCGGCTGGGCGTCCCACTGCTCCTGTCGGACCCGAGCAGCCTCCCGGCGTCGGTATCGGCCTACCTGGCCGGCGCCAAGTCGACGCTCAAGGGGATCGAGGTCCTCGGGGGCACCTCGGCGCTCAGTCAGTCCGTGCAGGTGGCCGCGCTGACGGCCATCGGCGGATAAGGACGCCGGTCCGGAACCCGGGTGCTCCTCCATATGGCGGGGGGGGAGGGCCCGGGTCCTCCGGCACCAGAGCCGACCGCGCACCAGCTGGGGCCGCGGGACCTTGACCTCGGGCGCCGCCGGCGTCGCCGCCCCCGCCGTGGCCGCGCTCCGGCGGCGCCCGTGGAAGTGGAGTCTCCGGCGTGATGCTGTTGGTTACGAGCCGAGCGTGTCCCAGTCGACGACTGGCAGCTCGCCCTCGCCATGGGCGCCGGCTGTGCCGCTCGCGGTTGAGCTCCGGGCGAGGACCGTCAGACGCTCGTACGGCGCCGACTCGGGGCCGAGCAGCCGCTCCACCCAGCCAAGGGCCGCTTCCGTGTCGACACTGCCCGCCTGCAGCATGGCGGAGATGTCCGGCCAGTCCCGGGGCCGGTTGAACAGCGCCTTGAAGACCGTCAGGTGGGTGGCGGAGATGACCGGGATCTCGGTTCCGAGGAAGGGGACCGGATGGATGTCCTGCTCGACCTCGCCGTGGAAGGCATGTTGGGGGAAGAAGATGTCGACGGGAATTCCGGACTCCCCGTCCCACCACAGCCGGATCTGGCCGTCCCGTCCCACCACCTCCCCGGCCGCGTCGGGTACCGCGACCCCAGTGGGCATGGCGGCCAGCACCCGGGCCGACTCGTCGGTGGGGACGCACACGTTGACGTCGACGTCCCGGGTGGCCCGGGGCTCCTCGACGTAGTACGCCAGCGCCACCGCCCCGCCGAAGCCGTGTCCGATGCGGGCGGAGTCGAGAGCCTCGTGGAGGATGAGGATCCGCTCGGCGAAGGTCGGTGAGTTGCTCATCCCTCCCGAGCGGGGTCCCCGACCAGGTCCGACCATCGGGGCGGGTCGGGTCGGCCTCGCCCGCTGCGCTCGTGCATCTCCGCGAACGGGACGGCGTCGACGAGGCTCAGCACGTCGGCGAAGACGCGGGCGTTGCGCTCCGGGTCGACCCGGGCCCGCCGGACGGCGATCAGGTCGTGACCGGCGGCGTCGAGCAGGCGCTGCAGCATCGCGACCGATGGTTGGTGGCGCCCGTGCTCGTAGTCGCTGATGCGGGACTCCGCCACGCCGCTCTGCTGGGCCAGCTGGCGGACCGACAGCCCCGCCCGGGTCCGGGCCGAGCGCAAGGTGTCCGCGGCGGAGGCCACCGCGGACACCTTACCAAATTTGTAAAACTGCTGAAGGCCGTCTCGTATGACGTGATACTGTCGCTTGTATGACAGTCATGCTGAGCTTCCGGGCCGACGAGGAGGACGTGGCCGAGGCAGATAGGTGGGCCAGTCGGCTCGGCGTCGAACGCTCGCAACTGCTCCGGGAGGCGCTGACCTCTCACCTCGCCCGGTTGGCGGCCGAGTCGGACGCGGGCGCCTACGCGACCCAGCCTGTGACCCCGGAGGAGACGTCCCTGGACGGTGCGGACGATTGGGGGCCCGCCGAGGACTGGGCCGACTGGGCGAATGGGCGGATGGGCGGGACCGTGCAGCGGGGTGAGATCTGGTTCGCCGAGGTTCCGGCAGGTGGGGACCGTCCGGTCCTGGTCCTGACCCGGGGGCCGGTCGCCGACCGCATCGAGCGGGTCGTCGTCGCGGCCCTGACCCGCACGAGGCGTGGCGTCGTGTCGGAGCTGGCCCTGACCGTCGCTGAGGACGATGTCCCGTCGGACTGCGTCGTCTCCTTCGACAACCTCCACACGTTGCCCAGACTCGCCTTCCGCCGACGGATCACATCGTTGTCGGTGCAACGCATGGCCCGGGCCTGCGTGTCCCTACGGGCCGCCCTCGCGTGCTGAGCTCGGGCGGCCCGTAGTCGGAGTTCCTGCTACTGCGTGCCGGCCACCTCCCGCCGGCGGACCACCAGCATCTGGGCCCCGACGACCACGAGCAGCAGGCCGGCCGCCAGCATGGCGAGCTCGTTGCCCCCGGTGAAGGCCAAATGGCCGGCGGGGGTGGCCTGCGAGGTTCCCGTCGGTGCCGCCGCCGACGGGGCTGCTGCGGAGCCCGCCGCCGGCGTCGATCCGCCCTGGAAGGCCGCCTGCGAGCTCACCCCGACCAGGTGGGCGTCGAGGCCCAGGGTGGACAGGCCCGCCAGGGCCGATCCGGTCGGGAGGGCGTCGATCTGGCTCGTCACCGTGGACAGCAGGGTCGACAGCCCCGCCGGCAGGGTGACGGGCAGGGCGTGCGCCGACACGGCATGGGCCCGGACGGCCGGCGCCGCCACGCCCAGGGCCCCGAGCACCTGGTTCAGCTGGGCCTTGAGCTGCGTGGTCAGCGAGTCCGCCAGGCCCTGCAGGCTGATCGGCGCGATGGCCAGGTGCAGGGCCGAGAGCCCGGCGCTGGCCGATGTGGCCCCCGCCGAGGTCGGCGCCGGCGACGAGGTAGAGGTGGGCTGCAGGCCGTCGAGGGTCACCGCGGGCCGGGCCGCCGCCGGCAGCACCGCCAGGGCGCCGGTCAGCTTGGACTCGATGCCGGAGACCAGCTGCCCCAGGGACGAGCACGTCGGGGCGGCCACCGCCGTCCCGAGCACGGTCACCGACCCGAGGGTGCAGGTGACCGAGGACGCCCCCGATTTGGCGTTGGCGGCCGTGTTGAGGACCACCGAGACGTTGCCGACCTGGAGCAGCGGGGCGTTGCCGAGGGCGGCGGCCAGCTGCTGGAGCAGGGACTGGACGTTGGGCAGGCCGTTCAGGACGCCCTGCAGCTGGGTGAGCAGGCCGTTCACGGTGCCGGTCAGGCTCGTGACCAGGCCCTCGGCCGTGGCCAGGGGGCTGCCCGCGGCAGCGGCGGCAGCGGTCGCGGCG
>DASUHN010000405.1 GCA_036273495.1 Acidimicrobiales bacterium
GACATATGCATGGCCGACGAGGGACGGTCGTTCATCTACCTGCCCTCGCTGAACTACGCCGCGGGAAACCTCGACGCCGTGGGCCAGATGCTGGCCCATCCCCACACCGTGCCCGGCCTCTCCGACGGCGGCGCCCACGCCCGCTACGACCTCCCGGCCGGGGGCAAGCGGCTGTTGCAGTCCGCCGAGGGCTACCTGCACACGTTCGTGGCGGGCACCGAGGTCTACGCCGGCGGCCGGCACACCGGTGAGCTGGTGGGGCGCCTGGTCCGCGGCCCTCAGGCCGCCCCCGCCGCCTGATCCCCATCGCCTGAATCCCGCCGCCACGGCGCGACGGCCCGACGCGGCAATCAGGTGCTTTTCCCCATTGGCCCGCTATGGGCGCGCGCTACAGCCGGATCCAAGAGCCTTCCAAGGGGGGTCCCGCAAGCTGAACACATGGAAAGCGGGATGCGGAACGGGATCCCCGAAAGCTCGAGGGAGGTGAACTGGATGCGTGGAAGCTCTTGGTCGCGGCGTGGTAGCTCGTGGAGTCGGCGCGGTAGCTCCTGGTCCTAGAACCTGCCCTGCTGAGGGCAGGCCCTAGGCCGCCGGTCAGCGCTCTCCGAACTGGCAAGTGGGGTGAGCGCGTGGCCTGTCTCATGTATCGGCAGGCAGAGGAGATCTCTTGATGCCTCTCCTCTCCTCTGCCCGCCGGATGCACCTGATGTCGCAGTCGTCCTGATTATCCGAGTCGGGTTCGTCCCGAGTGAGCGGAGTACCTCTGATGCTGTCGAGCGGACCGCGGGAACTGATCCGGCCCCTGGCCGACCGCAACATCCGCTTGTTGTGGGGGGCGCAGCTGACGAGCGAGCTGGGGGACTGGTCCGCCCGGATCGCCCTCGCCGTCCTCGTCTACTCCCGGACCCACTCCGCCCTGGCGACCGGGCTCGTCACCACCGCCTCGGTCCTTCCCTACGCGCTGCTGGGAACGGTGCTGGCGGCCATGGCCGATCGCCACCCCCGCCGCACCGTGATGGTCATCGCCGACGTGGTGCGGGCCGTGCTCTACGGCCTGATCGCCCTGCCGGGAGTGCCGACGGCGGTGCTGCTCGGCGCCGCCCTCGTGGCCGGGATGGCCACACCCCCCTTCGAAGCCGCCCGCTCGGCGGTCCGCGTGGAGCTGGTGGCCGACGACCGGGCCCTGGGCTCGGTCAGCGCCCTGTACGCGATGACGTCCCAGTTCGGGGTGGCCCTCGGCTTCCTCTGCGGCGGTGGGCTGACCGCCATCCTCGGCGCCAACACGACCCTCGGCCTCAACGCCGGCTCGTTCCTCCTCTCGGCCGCGCTGATCAGCCGGCTGCGGGGCGCACGGGACCGGTCGGCGCCGGAGGCCAGCGCCCGCGAGCACCTCTCAGCAGGCGCCCGGGCCCTGTGGGGTGACCCGCTGCTCCGCCGCTGCCTCCTGCTCGGCGTGGTGGCGGCGCTGGCCGGCACGGTCCCCGAGTCGCTGGGGGCCGTCTACGCGCGGGGGTCGGCGGGCCACGCCGGCGTCCTGCTCGCCGCCGGTCCCATCGCCATGATCGTGGTCAGCCCCTGGCTGCCGACCGTGGGGGACCACGCCCGCCTGGTCCGCATCGCCAGCGGGGTCCTACTCGCCGGCGCCCTGGTCGGCCTGATCGGCTTCACCTTCGGCACCTTCTTCCCCCTGGCCCTGGTGGGCTGGGCGGGGGCGGGCATCGGCTTCGCGGTCGTGGTCCCCGCCGGCCCCGTCGTCGCCCGCCGGCTCCCCGCCGAGGGCCGGGCGGCGGCCTTCGGCCTGCTGCAGTCGGCCATGCTCGGGGGGTACTGCGTGGCCGGGGCCGCCGGTGGCGCCGTGGCCGGGGTCATCGGCGTGCTGCCGACGTGCGTGGCCGTCAGCTGCCTGGCCATCGCGGTCGGCGGCTACATGACCCTGGTCCGGGTCGAGCCCGCCGGGGACGGGGCCGTCGTGGAGACCGAGCCCGCCACCGAGATCGACATCCGCGAGCTCCCCGCTCCGGAGCCGGTGCTGGTCCTGGCCGACGGGGCGTGACGGTCCGGGGGGCCTAAGGCACCCGGTCCGAACGACGCCGCCCCCACCGCCGCCGGTCGGCGCCGCGCCGGTCGGAGGTCGCGCTCACCTCCACGTCGTCGGCCGGCTCGCGCCGGTCCCCCTGCCGGCGTTTGAGGTTCCGCCGCTCGGGCCCGCTCCACACCGTCGTCGGCGAGCCGAGGATGGCGTCGGGTGCCGCCGACAGCGCGTCGAGGGTCACCAGGTCGATGACGTCGCTGTCCCACGCCCTCGTCCACGCCGGCCCGAACTCGTCGCCGCCCAGGGCCTGCTCCACGGCGGCGGCGGCGAAGTCCCGGTCGCTCTCCTCCACCCTCGTCGGCTCGAGCCCGGCCGCCTGGCGCGTGTAACGGGCCACCAGCATGAGCCGGGCCGCCTGGGGGGGCCGCCCCTCCAGCAGCACCGCCTCGGCCAGGGCCTCCAGGCTGGCCGCCGTCGTCCGGGCGTCCCCGGCCTGGCGCGCCAGCTCCAGGGCCTCCTCGGCCAGGCTGGCCCCGCCCGGGTCGCCGTTGCGGGCCCGCACCCGGGCCAGATACGAGAGGGCCTGGGCCGGGTTCCTCCGGTAGCCGAAGCCCCGGGACGGGCCGATCGAGGCCTGGAGCAGCTCGGCGGCCCGGTCGAGCTGGCCCTGGTGCAGGGCCAAGTGGCCGGCCGTGCACGCGACCGACGCCACGTCCCCGGGGTAGCCGTGGGCTCCCAGCTGCTTGAGGGCCCGTTCGCACAGCTCCTGGGCCTCGTCGAGCTGGCCGCGCTCGAACGCCACCCGGCCGAGCAGCTCGCAGGACTGGCCGATCCCCCGCCCCAGCCCGAGGTTCTCGCACAGCCGGAGGCTCTCCCGGCCCAGCTCCTCGGCCCGTCCGTCGTCCCCGGTGGCCAGGATCAGCGTCCCGAAGTGGCGGGCCGCCTCGGCCTGGCCCCAGGGCTGACCGATGGCCCGGAACCCCACCAGGCTCTCCTCGTACAGCCGGGTGGAGGTCGGCAGATCCCCCTGGTCGCGGGCCAGCCCGGCCAGCATCAGCTTGGCCCCGGCCACACCTTCGGCGTCCCCACACGTCTCGAACAGGGTCAGGTACTGGCCGGCCAGCGCCGCCGCCCGGGTGAGGTCCCCCTTGTCCCAGGCCAGCTGGCCGAGGACCCGGCGGGCGTGGCCCTCCCAGTAGGCGTCGCGACACCGGTGGAAGCCCGCCACCGCGTCCCGGGCGAGGTCCTCGGCGCGCACCCGGTCCGATCCCTCCAGGCGGAGCAGCTCGGCTTCGACCGCGGCCAGATGGGACCGGGACCAGTCGTCCCGCTCACCGAGGACGGAGTGGCCCTCCTCACAGGCCGCCCGGGTGCCCGCCGGGTCGTCGGCCAGGATCGCCAGCCGGGCCGAGCCCACCGCCGCCGCCAGCCGTTCGGCCCGCCCGTGCTCGCCGCGGTCCCCCGCCCGCTCGATCCACGACCGGCCCTCGGCGGGCTCGTCGCGGTAGCGCCAGTAGATCCACAGGCCGGTGGCCAGGCGCATGCCCTCGGCCGGGTCACCCTCGGTGACCAGCCACTCCAGCGCCGCCCGGATGTCGGCGCGGTCGGCGTCCAGCTGGCCCACGCAGGCCGGGGTGTTCGGTCCGTGCAGCTCCGGGACGGCCTGCAGGGCCCGGTCGGTGAAGGCATGGGCGTGGGCGGCCCGGAGGGGAGGCTCCTCGCCGGACTCCGCCAGCCGGTCGAGCCCGAAGTGCCGGATGGTCTCGAGCATGCGGTAGCGCGGCTCACCGTGGGGTCCGTTGACCCGGGTGAGCAGCGACTTGTCGACGAGCTCCCCGCAGAGGCTGGCAACACTGCCGGCGCCCAACGGGGCCGCCGAGCACACCGCTTCCGCCGCGCCCAGGTCGAACTGACCGGCGAACACCGCCAGGCGCCGGAACAGGGCCCGCTCCTCGTCGCTCAGCAGGTCGTGGCTCCACTCGACCGACGCCTCGAGGGTGCGGTGGCGCGGCAGGGCGGCGCGGTCCCCGGTGGTGAGGAGCCGGAAGCGGTCGTCCAGGCGGTCGGCCAGCTGCTGGACGCTCATCGAGCGGAGCCGGGCCGCGGCCAGCTCGATGGCGAGCGGCATGCCGTCCAGGCGCTGGCAGATGCGGACCACCGCGTCGGCATTGGACTCCGTCACCTCGAAACCGGGCCAGGCCGTGTCGGCCCGCTCGGCAAAGAGGCGGGTGGCGTCGGAGT
>DASUHN010000406.1 GCA_036273495.1 Acidimicrobiales bacterium
GGCGAAGAACGTCCCCTTCTTGCTGTACCGGTGGCTGAGCTGCCAGGTCTGCTGCACCGGACCGGGCGTTCCTCCCTTGCAGGTCGTCGGCGCTGTGTTCTGGTCGGACGTCCCGTCCCCGTAGGCCAGCTGGTACACGAGGGCCCCGGGGGCCCGGCTCTCCGACGCCTTGATCGTGAACCGGACGTCGGTGCCGGCCGGGGAGGAAGCCGGCGTGGCCGAGAGGGTGATGGTCAGCCCCCCCGAGCTGTCGGTAGCCGTCGCCGTCTGGGGCGCGCTCGTGGTGGTCGTCGGGCGCGTGGTGGTCGTCGTCGGGACGGTTGACGTGGTCGCTGCCCTCGTCGTCGTCGTCGTACTGGGTGGGGACGCAGTGGTGGGCGTCGGCGCGGCCGTGGTGGCCGGTCCCACCGACGTCGTCGCGGTTCCCTCCCCGGTCGCGCCCGGCGGTGCGGAGGTCGGGCTCGTGGCCCCGGGGGCTCCGTAGGGACCGGCGGCCAGACCCTCGCTCGTGCTCGTCGTCGAGGAACGTCCCGCCGGGGCCGAGCCCCCCGACTGCTTGGCGCTGGCCCCGCACCCCGCCGCGGCGAGGGCCATCAGCGCCAGAACGGCTCCTAGTTGGCCTTTACGGGCCCGGCCTGGTTTGACTGCGAGCTCTTGCCGACGCTGTTCACGGCCGCCACCCGGTAGTAGTAGCCGGTGCCGGCAGTCGTGGTGGTGTCGGCGAAGATGCATGTCGAGCCTGCGCTGGTTCTGCAGTTGGTGGTTACGGTCGAGACGGAGGAGTACGTCCCGCTCTTGGTCCCCCGGTAGATGATATACGTGGTCGTGGCGTACTTCCCGACCTTCCAGCTCAGCGCCACCCCGGGCGATCCGGCCGCCGCCGTCAGGCTCGAGGGAGAACCGGGTGTCCCGACCGGTGACGCCTTGACCTCGGTCGAGAACCCGCTGGTGCCCGCCGAGTTCGCCGCCTCCACCGCGTAGTAGTAGGTGCTTCCGTCGGACGCCCTGGTGTCGGTGTAGGAGGTGGTCGTCACCCCGGTCGCGATCGTGGTCTCCCTGCCTGGCGCGCTGCCCCGGAGCACGACGTAGGAGCTGGCCGGACCGTTGGTGGCCGACGGGGCCGGCGCCGACCAGGTGAGACCGACCTTGTTGTTGCCCGGGGCCGGCGTGAGCCCCGTGGGCGGCGCCGGCGCCAGTGTTACCGGTCCCGCCACGCCGGTGAAGGCGCTGATCCCTTTGGGGGTGCCGAGGCCGGTGGGCCCGTCGTATCCGGTGACCCCATGGCACAGGTACGACACCGAGCAACTGCCGTTGGACCCGCTGGTGACGTCGTTCAGCGCCCCGGAGTTGCCGTACGGCCACGACTGCGGCGCCGTCCCGCTCGTCACCGTGCCACCGAGAGCGAACATCGACCCGATGATCGGGGACGCCACGCTCGTGCCTCCGAACACGTACCAACCCTGGTCGTAGACCCACACGCCGGTGCTGGGGTTGGCCACGGCCGAGACGTCGGCCACGGTCCGGCGGGCGCAGCCGCTGTCGTGCTGCCATGCCGGCTTGGTCTCGACCGCGCTGCAGCCCGAGCCGGCCCCGCTCCAGGCGGACTCGCTTGCGCTGCGCGTGCCGGTGTTGCCGTTCTGGGTCAGCGTGGTTCCCCCGACCGCGGTCACGCTCGGGGAGGCGGCGGGGAACTCCACCCCGTAGCCGTTGTCACCGGAGCTGGCGACCACGGCCACGCCGGAGTGGGTGAAGTAGGCGTTCGAGTCGGCGTTCTCGCTGGTGTACTCGGAGCTCCCGTAGCTGTTGCTGACCACCCGGGCGCCCAGGGTCACCGCTTCGTTCACCGACTGGCCGAGGTTGGCCATCGAGTTGTCATTGGCCTCAACCAGGACGATCGTGCAGTTGGGGCACATGGCGCTGACCATGTCGACGTCGAGCGAGATCTCCTGGGCCCACCCCGAGTCGGCAGGGGGATAGGAGCCCAGCTGACCGCTCTGGTTCACCTTGTAGAACGTGCAGCCGGGCCCGGCGCTGATCGGGGCCGTGAGCGAGTTCGCGGCCGGGCAGGGGGGAAGGTTGAAGTACGTCCGGAAGTAGGCGAGATCCGAGCCCACGGTCGGATCGTCGTAGGCGTCGACGATGGCCACGATCTGGCCCGCGCCCGCGGTGGAGGACGGGTTGTAGGCCGGATCGTTGTACGCCGACTGCAGGTAGGACGGGTCGTAGGCGCCCGAGTTGCCCAGGACGTCGGGACGGGCCCGCACCGTACCCGGCTGGGCGGGAGCATGGCCCCTGACGTTGGAGTCGGTGCGCACGTGGGCGTTGCAGTGGGCATAGCCCGGAGGCAGGGAGGCGGAGCACACGGCGGCGGCGGAGTCGGGGACGTCGGTGCTCGACGAGCTCGTCCCCGATCCCGATGAGCTGGCCCCGCCGCTCGAGCTGGTGGTGCCGGTGGAGCTGGTGGGGCCACCCGAGCCGTGGGTGCCGGGCTTGGGCACGACCACGGGCGCCCCGGGTCGGGGCGGGCTCGCTGCTGCCGGCAATGCTGCCGTGACACCCAGGACGAGAGTGGGTGCGATCAGGGCTACGGCGATGCGGCGCAGTCTCAACGGTTCGCTGGTCCTCTCGGGTTCCCGCCGGCGGTCGGTGATGAGCGCGTCTTTTGGTCGGGTGCGCGCATCGGCAAGCCCGAAGCCAACCTAAGTGGCCCGTGCGTCGTCCGCTATGGCGCGAATAGCTCATTTGTCGACGGCAGGTAGCCATGACAGATGCGCCGGATGGCCTAGTCAGGTGAGGCCGGAATTGTCCGACGGGTCCCTTTGCAGGTGCCGGGCGCGGGTAGCTAGGGCGCCACGGTCGAATGGCCTAGTCAGGTCAGCGAGAATGGCTCCCCGAGCCCATGTACTTGAGCGGCTGCTAGGCGCAGTATTCACGCGAAGTAATGATTCGGCCACGGTTGGTCGGGTGGCGGGCGCCACCCCCGGGTAGACGGGATGTGGATGGCCATAAGGGCTCAGGAGGACGGGGAGCGGCGATGGCCGCGGCGGCGGGCGCTCGCCCACCTCGTGTCGGCCTTGGCGTACGCCCTGCCCGTCGGTGCCGCCGTGGGAGCGTCGCTGGGTCTCAGCCGCCTGCTGCCGTCGCCGGGGGGCCCGGGGGTGGAGGCCGGGGACTGGGTGGCGCTGCTGGCGCTTTCGACCGCGGTCCTCCTGTTGGTCGACCGCCTCGCCCGTCGCCTCCTGCCCCTGGCCGCCCTCCTGGAGCTGTCGCTTCTCTTCCCCGACCGCGCCCCCCGGCGGGTGGCGGTGGCCCGGCGGGCCGGGAGCATCAGGAACCTCCACGCCCGGATCGAGGACGCCAAGCCCGACGG
>DASUHN010000407.1 GCA_036273495.1 Acidimicrobiales bacterium
CGTCGACGGGCGCCGCACCGACCTGTCGCGCATCGGCGCCCTGTCGTCGGGTCCCGGTATCCGGCTGCTGCTGGCCGACTCCACCAACGCCGAGGAGCCGGGCCACACCAGGAGCGAGTCGGACGTGGGCACGGTCCTGCGCGAGCTGTTCCGGCGTTACGACGGACGCCGGGTGGTCACGGCGTGCTTCGCCAGCCACATTCACCGCGTGCAGCAGGTGACGGCCGCCGCCCTGGCCACGGGTCGGGTCGTGGCCACACTCGGCCGGTCGATGGCCAAGAACGTGGCGCTGGCGCGCAGCCTGGGCCTGCTGGAGATCCCCGACGAGGCCCTGGTCGACATCGAGAAGGTCGACGAGCTGGACCCCGGCCGGGTGTGCGTCATCTCGACCGGCTCCCAGGGGGAGCCGATGTCGGCGCTGGCGCTGATGGCCGCCGGGGAGAACAAGCGGCTCAAGATCTCCGAGGGTGACGTGGTCATCATCAGCGCCCACGCCATTCCCGGCAACGAGTCGGCGGTCAGCCGGGTGATCGACGACCTCCACCGCCGGGGGGCGGAAGTGATCCACTCGGGGCTGGCCGAGGTCCACGTCAGCGGCCACGCCATGCGCGGGGAGCTGCAGACCCTGCTCGGGGTGGCCCGGCCCGAGTTCTTCATCCCGGTCCACGGCGAGTACCGCCACATGTACCACCACGCCGAGCTGGCGCGGCAGATGGGGGTCCCGGGGTCCAACGTGCTGCTCTGCGAGGACGGGGACGTGGTCACCCTGTCCGACGACGGGATCGACTTCGGGGGCCGGGTCCCCGCCGGCTACCTGTACGTCGACGGGATCGTCGGCGACGTCGGCCACGGGGTCCTGAGGGACCGTCGGGTCCTGGCCGAGGAGGGGGTCATCGTCGTGATCGTGGCCCTCGACGTCGGCTCGGGGGAGATCCTGACCGGTCCCGAGATCATCACCAGGGGCTGGGTCCACGCTCCGGAGGCCGAGCCCCTCCTCGAGGAGGCCCGGCAGGTGGTGAGGGCGGCGGTGGCCCAGGCGGTGACCGAGGGCTCGGCGTCGGAGCCCGAAGCGGTGAAGCGCCTGGTCCGCGGCGCCATCGGCCGGCTGGTCAACGAGCGGACCCGCCGCCGGCCCATGATCGTGCCGGTCGTGATGGAGGCCTGACGGCCGCCGGCGGGGTCGGGGCCCCGACCGGCGGAGGAGCCGGGGCGTAGGGGACCCGGCGGGAGGACGACAACGGTGCCTCGGGCCTCCTGGGGCTGGTGTTACGGTTGTGGCTGCTGTGACAACCACGCGGCGCGCCTCCCCGACCCGCCGGCGGACGACGGGGAGCAACCGACGCCCGCCCTCCGGCCGGCCCCGATCACGATCCGCAGGCTCGCGCCCGCGCCGGTCGTCGCGCACCCACCGGACCCCGGCCTGGGCCACGGGCATCTGGTCGCGCCTGGTCGCCCACCGCCGGGAGGCGGCGGGGGTGGCCCTTCTCGTGCTGGCCGTGGTGACCGGGCTCGGCACCTGGTTCGGGCTGTCGGGGCCGGGCGGGCGCGCCCTCGACACCGGCTTCGCCGACGCCCTAGGGGTGGCCCGTTACCCGCTGCCCGCCGCCTTCGGCTGGCTCGGGTTCCGCCTGCTCCGGGACCACGACGGTGGGCACACCGCCGCCCGGGTGGCGGTGGGGACCACCCTCGGTCTGGTGGCGGTGGCCGGTCTGGCCCACCTGGCGGGGGGCCCGGGGCGGCTGTCGGTCCCGGTGGCCCGGCTCCGCGGGCACGGCGGCTGGCTCGGTGGCCTCGGGGCCGAGGGTCTCCGGGCCGGGCTGGCGGGTTGGGGCGCCGCCGCCGTCCTCCTGGTTGCGGCCGTGCTCTCGGCGCTCATCGTCACCGCCACCTCCCTCCGCTCCGCCGCCGACGGTGTGGCGGCGGCGGCCCGGTGGTGTGGGCGGGCGGCGCTGGTGGCGGGGCGCCGGATGGCCGGGGCGATGGCCGGCCTGGCCGGCGCGGCCGGGGCCCGGGCTGCCGGCGAGCCCCCCGACGGGGAGATCCCGGCCGACCTCTCTCCCGACGGTGATCTGGCCGCGCATCCCCTCGACGCCGGCGAAGCGGGCGCCGAGGAGGGGGTCGATGCGCTCGAGCCCGAGCCGGAAGAGGCGGTGCCGGCGTCGGACCTGGGGCCGGCCGAGGCCGGGCCCGGCCGGCAGCTCAGCATCGACCTCGGCCCCGCCGGGCGCCCCGTGCCGTGGAAGCTGCCGTCCCCGTCGCTGCTCAAGCCGTCGGCGGCCCAGGAGCTCGACCGCCGCCAGATCGAGGCGGGGGGCCAGTCGCTGCAGCACGCCCTGGCCGCCCACGGGGTGGAGACCCGGCTGGTCGGCATGACCGTCGGCCCCACCGTCACCCGCTATGAGCTCGAGCTGGGCCCCGGGGTCAAGGTGGCCCGGGTGACCAGCCTGCACAAGGACATCGCCTACGCCATGGCCGCGCCCGACGTGCGGCTGCTGGCCCCGATCCCCGGCCGCTCCGCCATCGGCGTCGAGGTGCCCAACCGCCAACGCCAGCTGGTGTCCCTGGCCGACATCCTCCGGTCCGACGACGCCCGCCGCGCCACCCATCCCCTCGAGGTCGGGATGGGCCGGGACATCGCCGGCCGGGCCATCATGGTCAACCTGGCGGAGATGCCCCACATCCTCATCGCCGGCGCTACGGGAGCGGGCAAGTCGTCCTGCATCAACTCGATCGTGTCGAGCATCCTCATGCGCTCCACGCCCGAGCAGGTGCGCCTGATCCTCGTGGACCCGAAGCGGGTCGAGCTCGGCCAGTACAACGGTCTGCCGCATCTGCTCACCCAGGTGGTGGTCAACCCCAAGCGCGCCGCCAACGCCCTGTCGTGGGCGGTGCACGAGATGGAGCGCCGTTACGACCTCCTGGCCGAGGCCGGGGTGCGTGACATCACCGGCTACAACCAGGCCTACGACCGGGGGGACCTGACCGCCGCTCCCGGTGACGACGCCGAGCCCGCCCGCCTCCCGTTCATCCTGGTCGTCGTCGACGAGCTCAACGACCTGATGATGGTGGCGGCACGCGACGTGGAGGAGTCGATCTGCCGCATCGCCCAGATGGCGCGCGCCGTCGGCATCCACCTGGTCATCGCCACCCAGCGGCCGTCGGTCGACGTGATCACCGGCGTGATCAAGGCCAACATCCCGTCGCGCCTGGCGTTCTCGGTCTCCTCGCTGGCGGATTCGAGGGTCATCCTCGACCAGCCCGGGGCCGAGCGGCTGATCGGAAAAGGCGATCTCCTGCTCCTGACCGCGTCATCGAGCGTGCCCCGCCGCATCCAGGCGCCATGGATCAGCGAGGCCGAGGTCCGCGGGGTGGTGGCGCACTGGCGCCGGCAGGCCGAGCCCCAGTACGTCGAAGGGGTGGAGGGTGACGACGAGGGTCGCTCCGGCGCGGGGTCGCCTGACGACGGGGACGACGACGATCTCCTCGACACCGCCATGGAGCTGGTCGTCCGGTCGCAGCTGGGCTCGACGAGCATGCTGCAGCGCAAGCTGCGCGTCGGGTTCGCCCGCGCCGGCCGGCTGATGGACCTGCTCGAGCGCCGGGGCGTGGTCGGTCCCTCGGAGGGGTCCAAGGCCCGCGCCGTGCTGATGACGGTCGGGGAGCTCGACCAGCTCGAAGCCGAGCGCGTCTAGAGCGCGCCCGCCGTGCACGCGCGGGCTCCCGCCTCCTCCGCCAACCTCGGCCCGGGGTTCGACACCCTTGCTCTGGCCGTCGACCTCCACGTCGAGGTGGAGCTCGAGGCGGCCCCGGCCCTCGAGGTGCACGCCGAGGGGGAGGGGGCCGAGCTGCCCACCGACCGCTCCCACCTGGCGGCCCGGGTGGCGGCCGAGGTCCTGGGCCACGACCGGTTCCGGCTGCGCGTCCGCTCGGCCATACCGGTGGGCCGGGGGCTGGGCTCCTCGGCGGCCCTGGCCGCCGCCGCCGCCGGGGCCGCCGGCGCCGGCCCCGAGGACGCCCTCGCCATCGCCGCCCGCCACGACGGCCACCCCGAGAACGCCGCCGCCTCCGTGTTCGGCGGGCTGGTGGCCGCCACGGTGCTCGACACCGAGACCGTCTGCGTCCCGTTCCCGCTCGACCCGGCTCTGGCGTTCGTGGTGCTGGTCCCGGACCGCCGCCTGTCCACCTCCGAGGCCCGGGCCGCCCTGCCCACACAGATCGGGCACGGTGACGCCGCCTTCAACCTGGGGCGGATGGCCCTGCTCCTGGCCGGGCTGGCCGATGCCGGCCGGCTGCGGCCGGAGGCCACCGCCGACCGCCTGCACCAGGAGCAGCGGGGCCGCCTCTTCCCCGAGGCCCGCGCCCTCCTCGACGGGCTGGTGGCGGCCGGGGCGCGGGCGGCGTGCTGGTCGGGCGCCGGTCCCAGCCTGCTGGCGTTCTGCATCGAGTCCGACGCCGAACGGATCAGGGAGGCGGCCGCCCTGCTCCTGGCCGAGCACGGGGTCCCGGGCCGGGCCCTGCGCCTGGGGGCGGATCGGTCCGGCCTGGTGGTGGGGGGTTAGCCCGTCACATCGCCCGCCGGGTGCCCTACGCCCCGGCTCCTCCGCAGGGCGGGGGCCCCGGCCCCGCCTGCGGCCGTTAGCGTCACCTGGTGCCCAGCGCCCCGAGCCGCGACCTCGAGGCCGTCCCCAACCCCCACCCGGGCCGGGACTACGAGATCCTCTGCGAGAGCCCGGAGTTCACCTGCGTGTGCCCCCTCACGGGCCAGCCCGACTTCGCCACGGTGACCGTCACCTACGTGCCGGACCGGTCCATCGTCGAGCTCAAGTCGCTCAAGCTGTACCTGTGGAGCTACCGGGACGAGGGCGCCTTCCACGAGGACGTCACCAACCGGATCCTCGACGACCTGGTGGCGGCGTTGGCGCCCCGCCGCATGACCGTGCGCACCGACTGGAACGTGCGGGGCGGGATCCACACCGTCGTCGAGGCGGCCCATCCCTGACAGCCCGTAGATTTAGGTGGTGGCCGGGTCCTACTGGGTCGAGACCCTCGGCTGTCCGAAGAACCAGGTCGACTCCGACAAGCTGACCGGAACGATCGTGGCGGACGGCCTGGTGCCGGCGCGCCGTCCCGAGGACGCCGACCTGATCGTGGTGAACACCTGCGCCTTCATCGAGGAGGCGCGCCAGGAGTCGGTCGACACGATCCTCGACCTGGCCGACCGCCGGCGGGACGGCAGCAGGCTGGTCGTCACCGGCTGCCTGGCCGAGCGCTACGGGTCGGAGCTGGCCGCCGCCCTGCCCGAGGCCGACCTGGTGGCGGGCTTCGGGGTACCGGTCACCCTGGGGGCCCGGCCCCGCCGGGACGGGGACGCCGCCGGCCTCGACCTCCTCGAGCTGCCCCGGCCCCCGGCGTCGGCCCCGTGGGCGTACGTCAAGGTCGCCGAGGGGTGTGACCGGGCCTGCGGCTTCTGCGCCATCCCGAGCTTCCGGGGACGCCAGCGCTCCCGCCCGGTGCCGTCGATCCTGGCCGAGGTCGAGGCTCTCGGCGTCTCCGAGGTCGTGCTGGTGGCCCAGGACCTGGCGTCCTACGGCCGGGACATCGGCCGGCCCGGCGCCATCCACGATCTCGTGGCGGCGGTGGCGGCCGGCGTGGCGCGGACCCGCCTCCTCTATCTCTATCCCTCCGAGCTCACCGACCGGCTGGTCGAGACGGTCTGCGCCACGGGCGTGCCGTACTTCGACCTCTCGCTGCAGCACGTGTCCCGGCCGCTGCTGCGCCGCATGCGCCGCTGGGGGGACGGCGCCCGCTTCCTCGAGCGGGTCGCGGCCATCCGCCGCCGGGAGCCCGACGCCGTGTTCCGCTCCTCGTTCATCGTCGGCTACCCGGGGGAGACCGAGGAGGACCACGACGCCCTCCTGGCGTTCATCGAGGAGGCCCAGCTGGACTGGGCGGGGTTCTTCTCCTACTCGGAGGAGGAGGGCACCCACGCCGCCGGCCTGGACGGGAAGGTGGACCGTGCCCTGGCCCTCGAGCGGCTCTCCGAGCTCGGCGCCGCCCAGGATCTCATCACCGCATCCCGCCGGGCCGATCTGGTCGGCCGCCCCCTCGACGTGCTGGTCGACGCGCCGGGCCGGGGCCGGTCCCACCGGGAGGCCCCCGAGATCGACGGGATCGTGCGCCTTCCCGGGCATCTGCCGACCGGTTCGTTCGCCCGGGTGGTGGCCGTCGGTGCCGCCGGACCCGATCTCGAAGCAATCGCGGCGGAGGCGGCGTAGTGGCGCGGGTCGCGCGTCAGCTCCCCCCCGGCGCGGCGCCGGTGCCGTGGTTCGGCCCGACGGCGCTGGCCACGCCGGCCAACGCCCTGACGGCGGCGCGCTTCCTCGTGACGCCGCTGTTCATAGCCCTCATCGTCACGCGCGGCCCGTCCTGGGTCACCGTGGCCGTCGGCGCCCCGCTGGCGCTGTCCGACGTGATGGACGGCTGGGTGGCCCGCCGCATGGGCGCAACCCGCTCCGGCGCCTTCCTCGATCCCCTGGCCGACAAGTTCCTGGTGATCGGATCGTTGATATCCCTCTGCGCCACCGGGGCGTTCTGGTGGCCCCCGGTCGCGATGATCGCGGCGCGGGAGCTCGTCATCAGCGTGCACCGCGCCCGGCTGGGGCGGAAGGGCATCTCGGTGCCGGCCACCGGTCCCGCCAAGCTGAAGACGCTGGCCCAGGACACCGCCGTCGGGTTCGCCGTTCTGCCGCCCCTGGCCCCCCGGCACCTGATCCTCGCCACCACGGTGCTGTGGATCGCGGTGGCGCTGTCGCTGTGGACCGGGCGTCAGTACCTCCGCGCCGTGACGTCGTGAGGGACGGGGCCGAGGGCGCGGTCGGCGCGTGAGGGCCGCCGTGGTGGCGGTCGGCACCGAGCTGCTGCTGGGCCAGATCGTCGACACGAACTCGTCCTGGATCGGCCAGGCCCTGGCCGAGGCCGGGATCGACTCCCACCTGCAGATGAAGGTGGGTGACAACCTCGACCGGATCGTCGACGTCCTGCGCCTGGCGCTGGAGCGCAGTGACGCGGTGATCGTGTGCGGCGGGCTCGGCCCCACCCAGGACGACATCACGCGCGACGCGATAGCAGCGGTGATGGGGGTGGGGCTCCACCGCGACGAGGACGTCCTCACGCGCATCAAGGAGATGTTCGCGGCGCGGGGCCGGGAGATGGCCGCCAACAACGCCCGTCAGGCCGACGTCCCCGACGGCGGCGAGGTCATACCCCAGACGCGCGGCACGGCGCCGGGGCTGATCTGCCCTGTCGGCGGCAAGGTGGTCTACGCCGTTCCCGGCGTTCCCCACGAGATGACCGACATGGTGGAGCGGGCGATCATCCCCGACCTGCAGGGGCGCTCGGGCACGCCGGCGGTGATCATCTCGCGCACGCTGCGGACGTGGGGCCTGGCCGAGTCCACGCTGGCCGAGGTCGTGGCCCCGAGGCTCGAGGCCCTCGACGAGGGGGGAGGGAACCCGACGATCGCCTTCCTGGCGAGCGGCATCGAGGGGATCAAGGTCCGGGTGACCGCCAAGGCGCCGGACCGCGCCGCCGCCCTCGCTCTGCTCGACGCCGAGGAGGCGGAGCTGCGCGCCATCCTCGGGGAGCTCGTCTTCGGGGTCGACGACGAGTCGATGGAGCACGCGGTCGGCAAGCGGCTCCTGGCGGGAGGCCTCACCCTCGCGGTGGCCGAGTCGCTCACGGGCGGGCTCGTCGCGTCGCGACTGGTGAACGTCCCGGGGTCGGGGGACTGGTTCAAGGGCGGGGTCGTCGCCTACGACAGCGAGGTGAAGTACGCGGTGCTCGGGGTGCCGAGGGGCCCGGTGGTCACCGCCGAGGCCGCCCGGGCCATGGCCGAGGGCGTCCGCCGCCTGACCGGGGCCGACGTCGGTCTCGCCACCACCGGCGTGGCCGGGCCCGACAGTCAGGAGGGCCGGCCCGTCGGCACCGTCTTCCTCGGGCTGGCGCTCCCGGGGGAGGAGCCCGAGGCCACCGAGGTCCACCTGCCGGGCGACCGGGACCGGGTGCGCCAGTTCTCGACGATCTCGCTGCTCGACCAGGTCCGCCGGCGCCTGCCCGCTCCCTGACCGGCCGCGCCGGGGCGACGCGGTGAGGTTGTTCGTGGCGGTGTGGCCCGACGCCGCCACCGTCGACCTGCTCTCGTCGTTGCCCCGGCCCGCTCTGCCCGGTGTCCGCTGGACCCGGCCCGACCAGTGGCACGTGACCGTGCGCTTCCTGGGCGACGCCGAGCCCGGCGCCGTGGCCTCCCGCCTCGGGTCGGCTCTGCCCGCCGGGCCGCCCGTCCGGGCGGAGATGGGGCCGGCCCGCGCCCGCCTCGGCAGGGGGGTGCTCCAGGCGCCCGTGGCCGGGCTGGAGGACCTGGCCGGCGCGGTGGTGGAGGCCACCGCCGACCTGGGCCAACCGCCCCGGCCCGGGCCCTTCCACGGGCACCTGACCCTGGCGCGGGCCCGGCGCCCCGAGGATCTCCGGCCCCTGGTGGGCCGGCCCGCGTCCTCGTCCTGGCCGGTCCCGGAGGTGACCCTGGTCTCGAGCGCCACCGGACGGACCGGCAGCCGGTACGAGGTTGTCGGGCGGTGGGCCCTCGGCGTCGCCGGGTCCTGAGGCCCTGAGGCCCTGAGGTCCACCACCCGAACAGGTGTTCGGAACTACACTCGTGTCGTTACACGGATGTGGTTCGGGCGGGGGTCGGTGTCACACCCCGTCCGTAGGTTCAGCGCCATCGACGCCCGGAGGCGAGGACCCCCGGGGAGATTCTCGAGGAGGAGCGGTGGAACGAGAGAAGGCTCTGGAGATGGCCATGGGCCAGATCGAGAAGCAGTTCGGCAAGGGCTCGATCATGCGGATGGGGGACAAGACCTCGATGGCCATCGAGGTCGTCTCCACCGGCGCTCTGGCGCTGGACATCGCCCTCGGCGTGGGTGGCCTGCCCCGAGGCCGGATCGTGGAGATCTACGGACCGGAGTCGAGTGGAAAGTCGACGCTGGCCATGCACGTCGTGGCCGAGGCCCAGCGCAACGGGGGCATCTGCGCCTACGTCGACGCCGAGCACGCCATGGATCCGATCTATGCGGCCGCCATCGGAGTCAACGTCGACGATCTGCTGATCTCCCAGCCCGACACGGGTGAGCAGGCGCTGGAGATCGCCGACACGCTCGTGCGGTCGGGGGCGCTCGACGTTCTGGTCATCGACTCGGTGGCGGCGCTGACCCCTCGGGCCGAGATCGAGGGCGAGATGGGGGACAGCCATGTCGGCCTGCAGGCGCGGCTCATGTCCCAGGCCCTGCGGAAGATGACGGCCAGCCTCTCACGGTCGAACACCGTCGCCGTCTTCATCAACCAGCTGCGGGAGAAGATCGGTGTGATGTACGGCTCACCCGAGACGCAACCGGGTGGTCGGGCGCTGAAGTTCTACTCGTCGGTCCGCCTCGACATCCGCCGGATCGAGTCGATCAAGGACGGCGCCGAGGTGGTGGGCAACCGCACCCGGGTGAAGGTGGTGAAGAACAAGTGCTCCGCCCCGTTCAAGCAGAGCGAGTTCGACATCATGTACGGCCGGGGGATCAGCCGGGAGGGGTCGCTGCTCGACGTGGCCGTCGACCTCGGCTTCGTGAAGAAGTCGGGCGCCTGGTTCACCTACGAGGGTGAGCAGCTCGGGCAGGGCCGGGAGAACGCCAAGCAGTTCCTGACCGAGCACCCCGAGGTCATGGTGGAGATCAACGAGAAGATCCACCAGCAGATGGGGATCGGCGGCCCCGTCATCGACGTCCGGTTGGGGGAGGGCGCCGGAGACGACGAGCCCATCCTCATCGGGGACTGACGCACGTCCACGGTCCCGGCCCCGCTGTCACTCTCAGCGTTCGGGGCCGGGGCCGAAATGTCCCCTTCCGGCGCAGGAGGCACCGGGCCGGCGTCGAACCTTGTGCCTGACAGACCCGAGGCACGAGAGGACCCAGGAGACGAGGGGCCGGCTATGGACGTACTCAAGGTCTCCAGCAAATCCGTGCCGAGCTCGGTCGCCGGCGCCATGGCGGGCGTCGTCCGCCAATACGGCGCCGTCGAGGTCCAGGTGGTCGGGGCGGGCGCCCTGAACCAGGCCATCAAGGCGGTGGCGATCGCCCGCGGCTACCTGGCGCCGTCCGGGATGGACGTGGTCTGCGTCCCGACCTTCGTCGACGTCGAGATCGACGGGGAGAGCCGTACCGCCCTCCGCCTGTCGATCGAGGACCGCTCCGCCCACGCCGGCCCCCCGGCCACCCGGAGCGTCGTGGACCTGCGTGACAGGGACGCCGTCCCACGCGACGGAGACGGCAGCAGGGCCCCCTTATCCTTGGAGGCGTGACCCGCCGGTTCCTCGTGCGCACCTTCGGGTGCCAGATGAACGAGCACGACTCCGAGCGCATCGCCGGGCTGCTCGCCGCCGACGGGATGGTTCCGACCGACGACCCGGCCGACGCCGACGTGGTCGTGCTCAACACCTGCTGCATCCGGGAGAACGCCGACGACCGCCTGTACGGCCACCTCGGCGCCCTCAAGGCCCTGCGCCGGGAGCGCCCGGAGATGCAGATCGCGGTGGCCGGCTGCCTGGCCCAGAAGGACCGCGACCTGATCCGGGAGCGGGCCCCCCACGTCGACGTCGTCTTCGGCACCCACAACGTCGGGGCCGCCGCCGAGCTCCTGCGCCGGGCCCGCCAGGAGGGTCCGGTCGTCGAGATCGTCGAGGACTCCGGGGAGCTGCCCCCCGCCCTTCCCGTCCGGCGCCACCTGCCCCACGCCGCGTGGGTGACGATCCAGATCGGATGCGACAACTCGTGCGCCTTCTGCATCGTGCCGGCGGTGCGGGGCCGGGAGGTCAGCCGGCCCTTCGACGAGATCGTCGCCGAGGTCGAGGGGCTGGCGGACTCCGGAGTGGTCGAGGTCACCCTTCTCGGACAGAACGTCAACTCCTATGGGAGGGAGGGGGGGAACCGGCCGAGACCCCGCTTCGCCGAGCTGCTGCACGCCGTGGGGGAGGTCGGCGGCATCGAGCGGGTGCGGTTCACGAGTCCCCATCCCAAGGACCTGCGCCCGGAGGTGATCGACGCCATGGCCGAGACGCCGGCGGTGTGCGAGCACCTGCACCTGCCTCTGCAGTCGGGCAGTGATGCCGTGCTGGCCGCCATGCACCGGGGTTACCGCGCCGCCCGCTACCTCGAGAAGCTGGAGGCGGCGCGCCGGCGCGTGCCCGACCTGGCCGTGACCACCGACATCATCGTGGGATTCCCGGGGGAGACCGAGGACGACTTCGCCGCCACCCTGGAGGTGGTCACGGCGGCGGAGTACGACAGCGCCTACACCTTCGTGTTCTCGCCCCGGCCCGGGACCGAGGCGGCGGCCATGACCGACCGCTTCGTCGATCCCGAGGTCGTGGCGGAACGGTTCTCCCGGCTCAAGGTGGTCGTCGAGCGCTCGGCGCTGGCCCGCCACCGGGCGCGGATCGGCCGGCGGGAGCGGGTGCTGGTCGAGGGCCCGAGCCGCAAGGACCCGAGCGTGCTCACCGGGCGCACCCGGCAGAACAAGCTGGTGCACTTCTCCGATGCCACCGGGGTGCTCGGATCGGGATCGTCGGCCGAGGTTCTCGTCACCGCCGCCGCCCCTCACCATCTCCTCGGGGAGCTGGTCGGCCCGGGCCCGCGGCCGGGGCGGCGCCGGTCCCTGATCCCGGTGACGGCCTCCTGAGCGAGCCCCCTCTGCGGGCGGTGGCGGTGGTCGGCCCCACCGCATCGGGCAAGTCGCAGGTGGCGATGGAGCTGGCCCGCCGAGGGGGCCGGAGCCCGGTGGAGATCGTCTCGGTGGACTCCATGCAGGTCTACCGGGGGATGGACATCGGCACGGCCAAGCCCACCTCGGCCGAGCGGGAGGCGATCCGCCACCACCTGGTCGACGTGGCCGACCCCTCCGAGGAGTTCTCGGTCAGCCGCTACCAGGCCGGCGCCGCCGCCGCCCTGGCCGAGGTGGCGGAGCGCCCGGCCCGGGCCCTCCTCGTCGGCGGCACCGGGCTGTACCTCCGGGCCGTGGTGGACGAGCTGGAGATCCCCGGCCAGTGGCCGGAGGTGCGCGCCGCTCTGGAGGAGGAGGCCGACCGCGGCGGGGTCCCGGCCCTGCACGACCGGCTGGCGGCGCTGGACCCCACCGCGGCGGGGCGGATGCTCGCCACCAACCGCCGCCGGGTCCTCCGGGCCCTCGAGGTCTGCATCGGTAGCGGGCGGCCCTTCTCCTCCTACGGCCCCGGGCTGGAGGCCTACCCGCCCCGGCCGGTGCGGATCTTCGGGCTCGAGGTGGAGCGGGCCGAGCTCGACGAGCGCATCGCCCGGCGTTACGAGCGCCAGATGGCGGTGGGCTTCCTCGACGAGGTGGCGGCCCTGGCGGCCCGGCCCGCCGGCCTGTCCCGCACGGCCCGGCAGGCCCTCGGCTACCGCGAGCTGCTGGCCCACCTGGCCGGCCGCCTGGGGCGGGAGGAGGCCGTGGCGGAGGCGGTCCGCCGGACCCGGAGCTTCGCCCGGCGCCAGCAGGCGTGGTTCCGCCGCGACCCCCGGGTCGAATGGGTGCCGGCGGGCGGCGCCGAGGGGCCGGGGAAAGCGGTCGCTGCCATCGCGGCCGGGCTGGGAGACTGGTGGGGATGACCGCCCGGCCCGCCACCGCCCGGCTGCGCAAGCACCACGGTCTCGGGAACGACTTCCTCGTCCTGATCGATCTCGAGGGCCACCACCCGGTGGACGCCGGATGGGCGCGGGCGCTGTGCGACCGCCATCGCGGCGTGGGGGCCGACGGGGTGATCCGGGCGACTCCGGGGCCGGACCCGCAGTCGTGGAGCATGGAGCTGCGCAACGCCGACGGCACGGTGGCCGAGACCAGCGGCAACGGCCTGCGCTGCCTGGCCCAGGCCCTGGTCCTGTCCGGGGCGGGGGTGGGCCCCGACCTGGCCATCGCCACCGCCGCCGGCCTCCGCCGGGCCCGGGTGGGGCCGACCGGCCCCGACGGCCGGGCCGAGGTCAGCGTGGGCATGGGCCGGGCCGTGCTCGGCCCCGAGCAGGCCACCGAGTCACCCGACCGCAGGGGCCGGCGCGTGGACCTCGGCAACCCGCACCTCGTCGTGCTGGTGCCGGACCCGACCGCCGTGGACGTCGGGGCCGAGGGCCGGGCCGAGGAGTCGCGGGTGCCGGGCGGGATCAACGTGGAGTTTGCCGCCGTGACCGCGCCGGGGGTCGTGCTGATCCGCACCTGGGAGCGCGGGGCGGGCGAGACCGAGGCCTGCGGCAGCGGCAGCTGCGCCGTCGCGGCCGTGCTCCGCGACTGGGGGCTGGTCGGGGACGCGGTCGAGGTGGTGAATCCGGGAGGCCGGGTCCACGTGGGCTTCGAGGGACCGGACGGCGGGGACCTGGTCCTGACCGGGCCCGCCCAGTTCGTGTGCGAGGTCGAGGTACCCGTCCCTTGACCCTGATCGACCGGAGGTTCCGGGAGCGGATCGTGCTGGTCGGGGTGGTGATGCCGGTCAGCGGCCTCGACGAGGTGGAGGCGGGCCTGGACGAGCTGGCCCTTCTCGTCGCCCCCGCCGGTGCCGACGTGGCGGCCCGCGTGGTGCAGCGCCGCGCCAGCCCCGATCCCGCCACCTACGTGGGCCGGGGCAAGGCCGAGGAGCTGCACGACGTGTCCGAGCACGTCGATGCCGACACCGTGGTCTTCGACGAGGAGCTGTCACCCGCCCAGCAGCGCAACCTCGAGAAGATCCTCGGACGCACCGCCATCGACCGGACGGCGGTGATCCTCGACATCTTCGCCCAGAACGCCAGCACCCCCGAGGGGCGGGCCCAGGTGGAGCTGGCCCTGCTGCGCTACCGCCTGCCCCGGCTCCGCGGGCGGGGCACCCACCTGTCCCAGCAGGCCGGCGGCATCGGGACCCGGGGCCCGGGTGAGACCCAGCTCGAGGTCGACCGCCGGCGCATCCTGCGTCGCATCGGCCGCCTCGAGGACGAGCTGCGGCAGCTGACCCGGACCCGCCGCACGCAGCGCCGGAGCCGGCAGCGGGGTCGCCTGTCGTCGGTCTCGCTCGTCGGCTACACCAACGCAGGCAAGTCCCGCCTGCTCAACGCCCTCACCGACGCCGGGGTGCTGGTGGAGAACCGGCTGTTCGCCACCCTCGATCCGCGTACCCGGCGGCTGCAGATGCCCGGTGGGGAGACCGTGCTGGTCTCGGACACAGTGGGGTTCGTCCGCAAGCTCCCCCACCAGCTGGTGGAGGCCTTCCGCTCGACCCTCGAGGTGGTGGCGGAGTCCGACCTGCTGGTGCACCTGGTCGACGCCTCGGCCGCCGATCCGGAAACCCAGATCGACGCCGTCCGCACGGTCCTGGCCGAGATCGGGGCGGGGGACGTGCCCGAGCTCCTGGCGTTCAACAAGTCCGACCTCTCCCCCGAGGCCAAGCGGCTGGCCGAGCTCCATCCCGGCGCGGTGGCCATCTCCGCCGCCACCGGGGAGGGGCTCGACGCCCTCACCGAGGCCGTGGCCGACCGGCTGCGGGCCCGCACCGCGGTGGTGGAGCTGCTCGTGCCCTACGAGCGCGGGGACGTCCTGGCCGCCGTGCACCGCGAGGGCGAGGTCCTGGAGGAGGGCCCGGGGGAGGGCGCCACCCGGGTGCTGGCCCGGCTGGACCGGGTCGGGCGGGCCCGCTTCTCGGAGTTCGCCCCCGTCCGGGAGGGGAGCGGATGAGCGGCGGCGGGGTCGGCTTCGTCCCGCCCGCCTACCCCTACGACCGCCTCGACCGGGCCCGGGCCCTGGCCGCGGGGCACGAGGGCGGCGTCGTCGACCTGTCGGTCGGGACGCCGTGCGACCCGCCCCCTCCGGCCGTGGTCGAGGCCCTGGCCCGCTCCGGCGCCGAGCGGGGCTATCCGACCTCCGTCGGATCCCCGGCGTTGCGCGCCGCGGCGGCGGAGTGGATCGGGCGCCGCCTGGGGGTGGCGGTGGACCCGGCCTCGGTGGCGGCCTGCGTCGGCACCAAGGAGCTGGTGGCCACGACGCCGCAGTGGATGCGCCTGCGCCGCCCCGACCGCGACACCGTGCTGCATCCGGCGGTGGCCTACCCGACCTACGGGATGGGGGCGGTGCTGGCGGGCCTGCGGCCGGTCGCGGTCCCGGTCGACGCCGAGTGGCGCCTCCGCCTCGACGCCGTCGCCGAGGAGGACGCCGCCCGGGCCCTGCTCCTCTGGGTCAACACGCCCGGCAACCCCGCCGGGCAGCTCGACGACCTGGAGGCGGCGGCGGCCTGGGGACGCGCCCGCGGGATCCCGGTCTTCAGCGACGAGTGCTACGCCGAGTTCACCTGGGACGGGCCGCCGCGCACCGTCCTGGCCGGGGGCCTCGACGGGGTGGTGGCGGTCCACTCACTGTCCAAGCGCTCCAACCTGGCCGGGGCGCGGGTGGGCTTCTACGCCGGGGACGGCGATCTCGTGCACTACCTGTCGGAGGTGCGCAAGCACGCCGGGCTCATGGTGCCCGGCCCGGTGCAGGCGGCGGCGGTCGTGGCCCTGTCCGACCAGGGCCACGTCGACGAGCAGCGGGAGCGCTACCGGGGCCGCCTCGAGCGCTTCGCCAAGGTGCTGGCGGCGGTCGGGACGCCGGTGACCCTGCCCGGGGGCGGTTTCTATCTGTGGCCCCGCGCCCCCGAGACGGCGGAGGGCCGCGACCCGGCCTGGGCCCTCACCGAGCGGCTGGCCGCCGAGGGCGGCGCCCTCGTGAGCCCCGGCGAGTTCTACGGTGTCGCCGCCGCCGCCCACGTACGGGTGGCGCTCGTCGCACCCGACGACC
>DASUHN010000408.1 GCA_036273495.1 Acidimicrobiales bacterium
CGCCCCGGCCGTCACCGCCACGCCGGTCCTCTCGGTCGGCGTCACCTCCGTCAGCCTCACCTTCGACGAGCTGGTGGAGGCCAGCGGGCTCGACGACTCGGCGGTACGCGACCTCGAGCGCTTCGGCCTCATCGTCGGCCGGCCGGTGGCCCGCACCGTCTACTACGACGAGGAGTCCCTGGTCGTCGGGCGGCTGGCGGCCGAGTTCCGCCGCTTCGGGGTGGAGGCCCGCCACCTCCGGATGTACAAGACCGCGGCCGAGCGGGAGTCCGGCTTCTTCGAGCAGATCGTGACCCCGCTGCTCAAGCAGCGCAATCCCCGCGCCCGGGGGGAGGCCATGCAGACCGCCCGGGACCTGTCCGAGCTGGGCGGCCGGCTCCGGGACTCGATGCTGCGGCTGGCCCTGCGCGACATCACCGGGGGGTAGGTGCCCGGCGTACGGGTCCTGGTGCCGGCCGACGAGCTGCGGGCGGGCGTGGCCCGGCTGGGGGCGGCGCTCTCGGCGGCCTATCCGACCGGGGTCCTGCTGGTGGCCGTGCTCAAGGGCAGCGTGTGGTTCCTGGCCGACCTGGTCCGGGCCATGACCGCCCCGCCGGAGGTCGACTTCCTGGCCATCTCCGCCTATGCCCCCGACCCCGGCCGGGTCCGGATCGTCAAGGACCTCGACCAGGACATCTGCGGGCGCGACGTGGTCCTCGTCGAGGACATCGTGGACACCGGCCTCACCCTCACCTACGTGGTGGGGGAGCTGGCCCGCCGCCAGCCCGCGTCACTCGAGGTGTGCGCGCTCCTCGACAAGTCGACGCGGCGCATCGTGCCGACACCCGTACGCTTTGTCGGATTCGAGATCGACGACTCCTTCGTGCTCGGTTACGGGCTCGACTACGCCGGCCGCTACCGCAATCTTCCGTCGATCGTGGCGGGTGACCTCGACGCCCTCCGCGACGATCCCGATGCCCACGTGCCCGAGCTTTTCCCCGGTTAGATTTGGCCCATGGTCGAGGTCCAGCTGGCGGCCGTGCGGGTGGACATCCAGTCGAAGAGCCCGGTGGTCCTCCTCCAGGAGCGCGAGGGGGCGCGGACCCTGCCGATCTTCATCGGGGCGCCCGAGGCCCGCGCCATAGCCCTGGCCCTCGAGGGCGTGGTGACGGAGCGGCCCATGACCCACGACCTGGTGCGGGACGTCCTCACCGCGCTCGGGGCCCGGCTGGCCCGGGTGGTGGTCACCGAGCTGCGTGACACGACGTACTTCGCCGAGATGCACCTCGAGAGCGGGGGGCGGGAGATCGTCGTGTCCTCCCGGCCCTCGGACGCCATCGCCGTGGCGGTACGGACCCAGACCCCGCTGTTCGTGGCCGACGAGCTGCTCGACAGCGAGGGCTTCATCCTCCAGGCCGACGACGAGGGCGACGACGAGGTGGGCGCCGAGGAGCTGGTCGACCAGTTCCGGGAGTTCATCCAGGGCGTCCGCCCCGAAGATTTCGGCTGAGGCGGGTCCCGCCGCCGGGAGGCACCTTCACGCTTCGGGGCCGTCGTGCTACCGTACTGACACCGGCGTAGTTACGCCGGTGTGACCGGACGGAGGAGGCACCGGGTGCCACCCGAGGGTGTTGGCGCGGAGGGGTTCCGGGGGCCCCAGGTGTGCTCGATCGTGGGCATCACCTACCGGCAGCTGGACTACTGGGCCCGGACCGACCTGCTCCGGCCCTCGATCTCCGAGGCCAAGGGGAGCGGCACCCAGCGCCGCTACTCCTACCGGGACCTGGTCGAGCTCAAGGTCATCAAGCGTCTGCTCGACGCCGGCGTCTCCCTGCAGCAGGCCCGCCGGGCCATCCAGTGCCTGCGGGAGGGGTTGGGGGAGGACCTGGCCAGCGCCAACCTCGTGCTGGGGGAGGGCCAGTCGGTGCTGGCCCGCAGCGAGGAAGCGGTCATCGACCTGCTGAAGGGCGGCCAGGGCGTGCTGAACATCCTGCCGCTGGCCGGGGTGGTGGAGGAGATCGACGCCGCCATCACGACGCTCGGCGCTCCGGTCCCGGCGGCGGCGGGGTCCCCCTCGGGGGGCCGGGACCTGCCCCGCTCCGGCACGGGGGGGTAGAGCGCTGCCCCCTGCCCTCCAGCCGCACGAAGCCGTCCGCTTCGCGCACAACTCGGAGCGGCAGTTCGCCCGCCTCCTCGACTTCTACGGGATCGTGTGGCAGTACGAGCCCACCGAGTTCATCCTCGAGTGGGACGCGGCGGGGGAGCCGGCGCTCGCCTTCCGGCCCGACTTCCACCTCCCGGCCTACGACCTGTTCATCGAGATCACCACGCTCAACCAGAAGCTGGTGACCAAGAAGAACCGCAAGGTCCGCCGGCTGCGTGAGCTGCACCCCGAGATCAACATCCGGGTCTTCTACCAGCGCGACTACCTCAACCTCCTGGTCAAGTACGGCCTCGAGCCTCCGTCCCAGGAGGTGCCGGCGCCGGCCGACCCCGAGGAGGCGGCGCGCGACCGCGTGTCGCTGGCGCTGCCGCTGGACCCCGGCTTAGACCTGGTCTCCTGAGCCCGGGGTCGGGGGACGGACCGGGGCGCCGGTAGTCTCGGCCCCAGGATGACGGCCCGGACCTCCCCGCTGGACGCCGTGCACCGGGCGGCGGGGGCGCGGATGGTGGACTTCGCCGGCTGGGACATGCCGCTCAGCTACCCGCCGGGCACGGTGGCCGAGCACCTGGCCTGCCGCCGGGAGTGCGCCGTCTTCGACGTCAGCCACCTGGGCACCGTGCGGGTGCAGGGTCCGGACGCCTTCGACGCCCTGCAGGCGGCGCTCACCAACGACCTCCGCCGCGTCGGCCCCGGCCGGGCCCAGTACACCCACCTCCTCGACGCCGAGGACGGGTCGGTGCTCGACGACATCATCGTGTGGTGGGTGGAGCCCGAGCGCTTCGACGTCATGCCCAACGCGTCGAACACGGACCGGGTCACCGCCGCCGTGCCCGGCGTGGACGTGACGGCGGAGCGCGCCGTCATCGCCGTTCAGGGCCCCGAGGCGCGCGGCGTCGTGGCCCGGGTCGCGCCCGAGGCCGCCGAGGTGGGGCGCTTCCACGTCGCCACCTTCGAGTGGTCGGGGCAGCGGTGCCTGGTGGCGGGCACCGGTTACACGGGCGAGGACGGGGTGGAGTGCGCCGTCCCCGCCGCTCTCGCCCCGGCGTTCTGGGAGGCAGTGGTGGCGGCGGGCGCCGGGCCGGCCGGGCTGGGGGCGCGCGACACCCTTCGCCTCGAGGCGGGGCTGCCGCTGCACGGCCACGAGCTCGGGCCGGGGATCACCCCGCTGCAGGCGGGGCTGGGTTGGGTGGTCGGCTGGGACAAGGGCCCGTTCCGGGGGCGCGCCGCCCTCGAGGCGGAGCGCGAGCGGGGGCCGCACCGGTCGCTCCGGGGCCTGGTCTGCGACGGCCGGCAGCCGCCCCGGGCCGGGTACCCGGTGATGCGCGCCGGCAAGCCGGTGGGCGAGGTGACGAGCGGGAACTTCTCGCCGTGCCTGGAGCGGGGGATCGCCCTGGCGTTCGTGCCCCCCGACGTCGCCGTCGGGGACGGGGCCGAGATCGAGATGCGCGGCCGCCCGGTGGCGGCGCAGGTCGTGAAGACGCCCTTCGTGGGCGCCAAGGGATAGCGGTCGGGATCGAGGATCGAGGAGCGAGCGCGTGGCCGGCTACGTACCGCACACCGACGAGGAGCTCGAGGAGATGCTGGGGTTCCTCGGGCTCGAGGGCCTGGACGAGCTGTTCAGCGTCGTGCCCCCGGCGTTGCGGCTCGCCGGGGGGCTCGACCTGCCCACCGGGCTGTCCGAGGCCGACGTCCTCGACCGCCTGCAGCAGCTGGGGGGCCGCAACCGGGGCGCGGAGCTGGTGTGCTTTGCCGGGGCGGGCGCCTACGACCACGACATCCCGGCCGCCACCCGGGCCCTGGCCGGGCGCTCGGAGTTCGTCACCTCGTACACGCCGTACCAGCCCGAGGTGGCGCAGGGGGTCCTGCAGGCGCTGTTCGAGTTCCAGACGCTGCTCGGCCGCATCACCGGCATGGAGATCAGCAACGCCTCGCTGTACGACGGGGCCAGCGCGTGCGTCGAGGCCGTCAACCTGGCCGGGGCCCAGACCGGGCGCAACCGCATGTGGGTGTCTCAGGGGGTGCACCCGCACTGGCGCCAGGTGATGCGCACGTTCGCAGCCGGGACCGGGCACGAGATCGTCGAGGTCCCCCTCGTCGACGGGGTGACGGCGTGGCCGGAGGTGGCGTCCGGCGCCGAGGCCCCGGCGGCCCTGCTGGCCCAGTCCCCGAACTTCCTCGGCTGCCTCGAGAGCCTCCCCGATGCGCGCCGGGTCGCTGACGCCGCCGGCGCCCTCCTGCTGGTGGCGGCCGACCCGGTTGCGTCCGGGTTGCTGCGAACGCCCGGCGAGCAGGGCGCCGACGTGGTGGTGGGGGAGGGCCAGCCCCTCGGCACCGCCCTCGGGTTCGGCGGTCCCTACCTGGGCCTGTTCAGCTGCCGGAGCTCCCTCGTGCGCCGGCTCCCGGGTCGCCTGGTGGGCGAGACCGTCGACGGCGGCGGCCGGCGCGCCTATGTGACGACGCTGCGGGCGCGCGAGCAGGACATTCGCCGGGAGAAGGCGTCTTCCAACGTGTGCACCAACCAGACGCTGATGGCGGTGACCGCCGCCATCCAGCTGGGCTGGTTGGGCACCTCGGGCCTGCGCGAGCTGGCGCTGCGCTGCGCCCGGGGCACGCGCTACTGCCGGGAGGCGCTGCTCGGCATCGACGGGGTCACGCCGGCGGCGCCCGCCCCGACCCTGCGCGAGTTCGCGGTGCGCACCTCCGTGCCGGCGGCCACCGTCGTCGACCGGCTCGCCGACGAGGGTTTCCTGGCCGGGGTGGCGGTCGGTCCCGGCTACGAGGCGACGCCCTACGAGGACTGCCTCCTCGTGGCCGTCACCGAGCGGCGCACCCGGGCGGAGATCGACGCCTACGCCGCCGCCTTCGAGAAGGCGGTGCGCTGATGGCCGGCGGCGGACGGGCCTCCAGCGCCCCGGTTCTGGGCCGGGACCACGAGCCGACGCTCTTCGAGCTGTCCCGGCCCGGGCGGCGTTCGGCTTCTTTCCGCTCGACCGGGATACCCGAGTGGGGGGCGGAGGAGCTGGTGGGGGAGGAGCACCTTCGCCCTGAGGCGGTGGACACGGTGGAGGTGTCCGAGCGCGACCTGGTGGCCCACTTCACCCGGCTCACCCACCGCCAGTACTCGGTGGACGTGGGCGCCTACCCCCTGGGCTCGTGCACGATGAAGTACAACCCCAAGGTCTGCGACGAGGTGGCGGCCCTGCCCGGGCTGGCCCGGGTGCACCCGGGGGCGCCGGCGGCGCTGTCGCAGGGGTGGCTGGAGCTGCTCGTCGAGCTGGAGTCCGCCCTGTGCGCCATCACCGGAATGGCGGCGGCCACGCTGCAGCCGGCTGCGGGGGCGGCGGGGGAGCTCACCGGGCTCCTGTTGATGCGCGCCTGGCACGCCGCCGCCGGTGACGAGCGCCGGCGGGTGATCATCCCCGACTCCGCCCACGGCACCAACCCGGCCTCGGTGACCCTCGGGGGCTACGACGTCACCACCGTGCCCTCCGACGACCGCGGCTGCGTCGACCTGGCGGCGCTGCGCGCCGCGCTGGACACCGACGTGGCCGGGATCATGCTCACCAACCCCAACACCCTCGGCCTGTTCGAGGAGGACATCGTCGAGATAGCCGCCGCCGTGCACCGGGTGGGCGGCCTCCTCTATTACGACGGCGCCAACCTCAACGCCATCCTCGGGGTGACCCGGCCGGGGGACATGGGCTTCGACATCGTGCACATGAACCTGCACAAGACCTTCGCCACCCCGCACGGCGGCGGAGGCCCGGGGGCCGGTCCGGTGGCGGTGGCCGAGCGGCTGGTCCCGTTCCTGCCGGGTCCCCGGCCCATGCGGCGCGGCGACGGCGTGCTGGACTGGGAGGAGCCGCCCCGCTCCATCGGGCGCATCCACTCCTGGCACGGCAACGCCCTGGTCCTGGCGCGGGCCTACGCCTACATCCTCGCCAACGGCTCCGACGGCCTGCGCCGGGTGGCCGACGCCGCCGTGCTCAACGCCAACTGGCTGCGCCGGCGCCTGTCGTCCAGCTACGACATCCCGTTCGACCGCCCGAGCATGCACGAGTTCGTGGCCTCGACCGCGACCCTCAAGCGCCGCACCGGGGTGCGCGCCCTCGACGTCGCCAAGCGGCTGCTCGAGGAGGGCTTCCACGCCCCGACCGTCTACTTCCCGCTGATCGTGGACGAGGCGCTGATGATCGAGCCGACCGAGACCGAGAGCCTCCAGACGGTCGAGGCGTTGGCCGAGGCCCTCGAGCGCATCGCCGCCGAGGCGTTGGAGGAGGCGGCGTCCGGCTCGGATCTAGGTGTCGGCTCCCCGTCGGCCGCGCTGGCCCCCCGCACCACGCCGGTCGGACGGGTCGACGAGGCCCGGGCGGCCCGGCAGCTGGTGCCCACCTGGGACGCCCGCCCCGCCGACTGACGTTCAGTCGGCCGTTCCGTCTGGCGTTCAGTCGGCGCCGGAGGGCTGCGACTCCCGCTCGGTCCTCTCCGCCTTCTCGGCGTGGTGGTCCTGGATGGCCTTCACGACGGCGCCGGTGGCGGCGCCCATGAACTGTGGGCGGTTGGCCGTGGCCCAGTCCTGCGAGGCGACCGTGCTCTGCGCCGATCCCTGGAACAGCGGCATGACCTCCTTGGCGAACAGCTCGTAGGAGCGCAGGGTCGCCACGGGGTCGGCCCAGTCGTGGGCCATGAACAGATAGGTGCCGAAGCCCCCGGACTGGTCGATCAGGCGCTGGATCTGGGCGGCGGCCATGTCGGGCGTGCCGATGACCGACATCCCGGTCTTGTTGAGGGCATCGACCAGCTCGTCGGGGTCGTCGGTGTCGGGGGCAATGGGAAGGGCGGCCACCTTGGTGAAGTAGTACGCCCAGTCCGCCAGGCCGTAGGCGACCTCGGCCCGGGCCTGCTCCTCGGTCGGGGCCAGATGCATCGGCCCGACGAGGCGCCACCGCTGGCGATCGACGGTGGTGCCGAACTCGGCCGCCCGCTCCTCCATGACGTCCCAGTGGGAGCCGAGGACGTCGAAGCCGCCGGTCGTGGTGGCGCCCAGCGACAGCAGCGACAGTCCGAAGCGGCCGGCGGCGCGGGGACCGGCGGGCGAGACCTGGGCCGCCACCCCGATCTCGAAGCGGGGATGGGTGTAGGGCCGGAGGTGGAGGCGGGCGTCGCGGAGCGTGAACCAGTCGGTCTCCCTGGTCACCGGCTCCGAGCCCTCGAGCAGGGCCAGGATGGCCTCGAGCGACTCCTCCATCATCTCCCGCTGGCGCAGGGAGTCGATGCCCATCATGTAGGCGTCGGACGGGAGGGCCCCCGGACCGACCCCGAACATCACCCGGCCCCGGGTCAGGTGGTCGAGCAGGACCATCCGGTCGGCCAGCAGCAATGGGTGGTGGTATGGGAGCGAGCTCACCCCGGTCCCGAGGCGGATGTGGCGGGTGCGTTCGGCCGCCACGGCCATGAACACCTCCGGCGAGGCGATGATCTCGTAGCCGGCCGAGTGGTGCTCCCCGATCCAGGCCTCGTCGTAGCCGAGCTGGTCGAGGCGCTGGATCAGCTCCAGGTCCCTCTCGAGGGCCAGGGTCGGGTTCTGCCCCGACGGGTGGAAGGGAGCCATGAAGATGCCGAACCGCAGCGGCCAGTCCATGGCGCTGAAGCTTTCCCGGCCTTGACCGCACGGTCAATTGTGGCGGCGGTGGGCGGCCCGGGCCCGGGACTCTCTGGGACCCTCTGATTCCGTTACATGCCGTCCGGGTCCTTTCCCGGCACTGTCACACCCTCCTGGTGAAATACACCCATGGAATTGACGGCGCTGGAGGAGGCGCTCGACCACCTCGTCGAGGCGGTGACGGCCGAGGACCGGCCCC
>DASUHN010000409.1 GCA_036273495.1 Acidimicrobiales bacterium
GGCGGGGTCGGGGGGTCGGGTGGCACCGCGGCCGGCGGCGGGGGCGGAGCCACGGCGGGCTCCGCCGCGTCGGGGGACACCTCCCACTGCGTCGGCGGCCGCGAGTTCGACCCGGCCATCGACTACTACGCCCCGCCCTGCACCCCGGGCACGATCGGGGCCGCCCTGACCAGCAACGGTGGCGCCACCTACGCCGGGGTCACCGGGAACCAGATCGTGCTGGTCGACTACCTCACCAACTACGGCGCCGAGGTCAACACCATCCTGCAGGCCGAGGGCCTGTACGAGAGCTACCAGGCGGGCGTGGCGCTCGACGCGGCGTGGCAGAACTTCATCAACAGCCACTACGTGATGTGGGGCCGCAAGGTGAAGATCATCCCCTACCAGGGCCAGTGCCAGTCGGTGCCCCCGAACTACTCCTGTCTCCTGGCCGAGATGGACTCGATCGTCAGCCAGTACCACCCCTACGGGGTGATGTGGTCGACCACGTTGTGCTCGGCGTGTTACGCCCGTCTGGCGCAGGACCACGTGGTGGCGTGGGGAGGCGTCGGGTTCTCGGACGGCTTCATGAACGCCAACCAGCCCTACGTGTACGGAGCGGGCCAGGGCATGTCGTCCAGCCGGATGGAGACCGACTTCGCCAGTTGGTGGTGTCACCAGATGACGAGCGCGCGCTCGACGCGCAAGGTGAGCTTTGCCCTGTCCCAGAACCCGGCCCAGAACTTCAACGGCCAGAAACGGGTGCTGGGGGTGATCTCCACCAACGACCCCGACAACGAGAACACCGCCAACGGCATCCTGCAGAAGGCGCTGCAGCAGTGCGGGGACGGGTTCAACCCCGACTACAACGGTCAGCACCACTACTACTTCTACGCCCAGGACATCAACACCGCGGCCCAGCAGGTCGAGGCCGGCATCTCCGCCATGGACACCCCGACCAACCCGGCCACGGACGTCCTGTGCCTGTGCGACCCGGTGGCCCCCGCCTTCCTGTACGAGGGCGAGGCCAGCCACAACTACTGGCCCGAGAACGTGATGGCCGACGTCCAGGGCATGACGACCGACCAGACCAGCCAGTCGTACATGTCGGGCCTGGGCTGTCCCAACAAACCGTGCGAGTACTCGAACGCCTTCGGGTTGTCGTCGGCCTGGCCCTACCCCGCCCAGAGCCAGTCGGCGGGGGCCAAGGTCTTCGCGGCGGGGGCCAAGGGCGGGAGCCTCCCCGTGACCCCACTGACCGCCATCGGGTTGTGGGAGGACTGGAACATGATGGCGTCGCTGATCGAGAACACGGGGCCCAGCCTCGACCCCACGCGCATGATGGCGGCGTCGGGGTCGATGGGTACCCGCGGTGGCGGTCCCTACGCCACCACCGGGCTGGGATCCGGCGACCACACCTGGGTCCAGGACGCTGAGCTCGTGTACTGGAGCCCGACCAAGACGTCGCAGTGGAACGGCTCGCCCGGCACCATGGTCCCGATCGAGGGCACCCGCTTCAGCACCAACTTCCCGACGCTGCAGTCACCGCCGATCCCGGCCCAGGCCCAACGCTGATGGCGGTCGCGCTGCGGCGCCGCTACGACCAGGTCCACCGGCAGTACGAGCAGGCCCGCGGCCTGCTGGTGGGCCCGGGCCGGCTCCGCCAGTTCGGCCGCGACTTCCTGCTGGCCCTGGTCTTCGTCATCGTCGTCGAGCTGTGGTTCGGGACGTCGCCGGCCAACCTGATCCACGGGGTGAGCCTCGGGGCGCTGTACGGGATCATCGGGGTGGCGGTGATCCTCATCTACCGCACCGCCCGCATCATCAACTTCGCCGCCGGCGCCATCGGGGCCCTGCCCGCCATAATCGCCCTGCTCCTCGACGTGCAGAAGCACGTGAGCTACCTGATCTGCCTGCCGATAGCCCTGCTCGGGGGCGCCCTGGCGGGGGGCCTGAGCGACCTGTTGGTGATGCGGCGGTTCTCCCGCGTGCCCCGGCTGATCGCGACCGTCATCACCACGGGCGTGGCCTACAGCTGGGCCGTGCCCGCCTTCTTCGTCCCGACCTGGTTCGGGCAGAAGGGGGCCGAGGTCTCGCTCGTGCCGACCCCGTGGCAGACGTGGGTGATCCACAACGGCCGGGGGGAGCCCCTGCTTACCGGCAACGAGGTGGCGGCGCTGGTGGTGGTGATCGGCATGACCGTCGGGCTCAGCGCCTTCCTGCGCTACACGCGGATGGGCATAGCCCTGCGCGCCCAGGCCGAGAACGCCGACCGGGCGTCGCTGCTCGGCATCCCGGTCAAGCGGGTGGCCACGGTGGCCTGGATCCTGGCCGGGGTCCTGTCGGCCATGGCCATCTTCTTCTCGGCGCCGCTCATCGGGGTCCCGAGCGACGCCACTCTCGGCTTCCAGACCCTCCTCTACGCCCTGACGGCGGCGGTCGTGGCCCGCATGGACCGCCTCGGCCTGGCGCTGGGCGCGGGCATCGGCGTCGGCGTCCTCATCTACTCGACGATCGCCACCACCGGGGACAACAGCACCGCCGAGGGCCTGATGGTGCTGGTGATCATCGGCGCCCTGCTCCTGCAGCGGCGCAGCTTCGCCCGGGCCCTCGACACCGGGGAGGGCACCTGGCAGACGGTCAAGATGTTCCGGCCGGTCCCCACCGAGCTGCGCCACCTGCCCCAGGTGGCGATCGGGCGGATCGCCGTCCTCGGGACGTGGGCGGCGGTGATGGTGGCCCTCCCGTTCGTGATCGGGGCGGCCAACCTCCCGTACCTGCTGCTCCTCCCCCTGTACGGGATCGTGGCGGTGTCGCTGGTGATCCTCACCGGTTGGGGGGGCCAGATCAGCCTCGGCCAGTTCGGCCTGGTCGGGCTGGCCGCCGAGGTGGCGGGCGGCCTGATCGCCAACCACAACATCGACTTCTTCCTGGCCCTGGCCATCGGCATCGGAGTCGGGGCGGTGGCGGCGGTGATCATCGGGCTGCCGGCCGTGAGGATCCAGGGCCTGTACCTGGCGGTGACGACGCTGGCCTTCGGCTTTGCCGTGCAGTACTACCTGATGAACACCCACTACTGGTTCGGCCGCCATCTCATGCCGTCGGGCCTGTCGGCCCACGTCTCGCTTCCCCAGCTGTACAAACGGGTCCAGCTGGCGGACTCGCTCGGTGCGCCCAACAAGACGTTCTACTTCGTGTGCCTCGTCGTGCTCGCCATCTGCATGGTCGGGGCGCTCTCGTTCCGGCGCCTGCGCAGCGGGCGGGTGCTGATCGCCTCCCGTGACAACCAGCGCGCCGCCCCGGCGTACACGATCAACCTGGCCCGGACCCGCCTGGCCGCCTTCGCCATCTCGGGCGGTATCTGCGGGATAGCGGGGGTGCTGTTCGTCTACGCCCAGCGCAACGTGGTGCCGGGGACGTACGACTACTTCTACGGGAGCATCGCCGTGTTCCTGGCCACGGCCGTCGCCGGGATGAGCTCGATCGGCTTCGCCGTGTTCGGCACCATGACCCTCGAGGCGACGGTGGCGTTCGGTCCCCGCCTCTACGACCTGCTCGGCTCCACGTGGTCCCAGGTGCTTCCCCTCCTGCTGGTCGGGCCGCTCCTGATCCTGTCGCTGTACCAGTTCCCCGCCGGCACGGCCGAATGGGCCTACGGGCTGCGGGACAACTGGCTGCGGCGGCTGGCCAACCGGAACAACATCCTCGTGCCGTCACTGGTGGCCGACCGGCGGGTGGAGGCCCAGGCCGACGTGGACGTGATCCGCCGGGCCGAGGAGAGCGTCGAGGAGGTCGAGGCCACGGTCGTGGGCGCCGGGACGGGGGGCGGACCGTGACGATCCTGGCGTGCGAGGGCGTCGACGTCGCCTACGACCGGGTCCAGATCCTGTTCGGGGTCGACATGGAGGTCGAGGAGAACGAGATCGTGGCCCTCCTCGGCACGAACGGGGCGGGCAAGTCCACCCTGCTCAAGGCCATCTCGGGTCTCGTCGATCCCATCGGCGGCCGCATCGTCTTCGACGGCCAGGACATCACCCATGCCAACGCGGTGACCACCGCCAAGATGGGCATCGTCCAGGTCCCGGGGGGCAAGGCCATCTTCCCCACCCTCACGGTGGCCGAGCACTTCAAGGCCGGGACCTGGCTGTACGCCCGCGAGGACCCGGGCGAGGTCCGTTCCCGGACGGAACGGGTGCTCGACCTGTTCCCGCGCCTGCGCGAGCGGTGGGACCAGATGGCGGGGAACCTCTCGGGCGGCGAGCAGCAGCAGCTGGCCCTGGGCATGGCGTTCGTGGCCAAGCCCCGCCTGCTGATCATCGACGAGCTGTCGCTCGGCCTGGCCCCGACGATCGTGGAGCAGCTGCTCGACATCGTCCGCGCCATCCACGCCGGCGGGTGCACGATCATCCTCGTCGAGCAGTCGGTGAACGTGGCGCTCACCGTGGCCGAGCGGGCCTACTTCATGGAGAAGGGCGAGGTCCGCTTCTCCGGCCCCACCGCCGAGCTCCTCGAACGGGGGGACATCCTGCGCTCGGTCTTCCTCGAGGGGGCCGGTTCGGTGAACGGCGGGGCGGGGGGCGCCCAACCCGCCGGTCCCGCCCGCACCCGGGCCCGGGCCGGGTCCCCGGCCGGCAAGACCCCCAAGGACGCGCCCGCCGTCCTGGAGGTCGACGGGCTCACCAGGCGCTTCGGCGGCATCACGGCGGTGAACGGGGTCAGCTTCACCCTCCACGACGGGGAGATCCTCGGGCTGATCGGGCCCAACGGCGCCGGGAAGACGACCATCTTCGACCTGCTGTCCGGGATCCTGCCGTCGGACAGCGGCCGGATCCGCCTCCAGGGCGTGGACATCACCGAGCTGGGTCCCGACCGCCGCGCCGCCATGGGCCTCGGGCGCTCGTTCCAGGACGCCCGCATCTTCCCGTCGCTGACCGTGGCCGAGAACATCGCCGTCGGCCTCGAGCGCCACATCGAGACGCGCGACCACCTGGCCTCGCTGCTGGCCCTGCCCGCCGTGCTCGAGTCCGAGCGCGACGTCGCCTACACCGTCGACGACCTGATCGAGCTGATGAACCTCCAGGCGTTCCGGGACAAGTTCGTGTCCGAGCTGTCGACCGGAAGCCGGCGCATCGTCGACCTGGCCATGGCCATCGCCCACGATCCCTCCGTGCTGCTCCTCGACGAGCCCAGCTCGGGGATAGCCCAGCGCGAGACGGAGGCGCTGGGCCCGCTGCTCCAGCACATCCAGGCCGAGACCGGGTGCGCCATGCTCGTGATCGAGCACGACATGCCGCTGATCACGTCGGTGTCGGACGAGATCATCGCCTTGGACCTCGGAACCGTGATCGTCCAGGACCGGCCCGAGGTGGTGATCACCGACCCCCAGGTGGTGTCGTCGTACCTGGGGGGAGATGCCGCCGTCATCCAGCGCTCGGGTCGGGCCTGACCGTGCGCAGGTGGCCGGTCGGCGCCGTCACCGGCCTCGGCGCCCTGGCCGCCCTCGGCGCCGCCGCCCCGCCGGCGGCCGCCTTGACCCCGGCCCGTACGGCGTGGTGGAACGAGGCGCCGCTCGGCATCGTGGTCTCCCCGTCCCCCGTGCGGCCCGACCAGCTGATGGTGGCCGAGGGGACCGCCGCCCCCCAGGCGGTGGCCGCCGTCTACTACGCGGTGACGCCGGCCTCCGGCGCCGGGACACCGAGCACGATCTCCGCCACCTTGCGGATGCCCCTCGACACCGGCTCGTCGGTCGGCACGCCCGCTGTGGCGGCGTGCCCGATCCAGCCGGCGGCGGCGGGGTGGCAGAAGGGCGGCGGGCAGGGCGGAGCGCCGCCGGCCTACGACTGCTCGAACGGAAAGGCGGTCACCGGGCAGCTCTCGAGCGACGGCGGCTCCCTCGTGTTTGCCCTGACCCCGGCCCAGGAGCAGGCGGGCAGCGCCGGCGTGTTCGACCTGGAGCTGATCCCGACGGCGCCGACGCCGTTCCAGGCGGTGTTCGACCCGCCGGGGAACAGCGACTTCACCGTGACCCCGCCC
>DASUHN010000410.1 GCA_036273495.1 Acidimicrobiales bacterium
CGTCCCCGTTCCGGTCCGGTGAGACGGCTCATCGCCCTCGGCGTCGCCGTTGCCGTCGCCGCCCTGGTGGCGGTGCTGGCCACCCGGCCCCCGGCCCAGGTGGCCGAGGCGGCCAGCCCCCTGCTCGGCCGGGCAGCCCCCGCCATCCGGGGGGCCGGGCTCGACGGGACGACCGTCGACCTGGCGACCATGCGGGGGGAGTTCGTGCTGGTCAACTTCTTCGCCAGCTGGTGCGGGCCGTGCCACACCGAGCAGCCCCACCTCATCGGGATGTCGTCTGACGTGCACGTCGTCGGCGTCGTGTTCCAGGACAGCTCCGCCAACGCCCTCCGGTTCCTGCGGGGCGGCGGGGCCCACTGGCCCGCCATCGCCGACCCGCAGGGGGCCCTGGCCCTCGACTGGGGCGTCCGTGGCCCGCCCGAGTCCTATCTGGTCAGCCCGGACGGGACGGTCGTGGCCAAGGTGCTGGGCCCGGTGACCGCTTCGCAGGTGAGCTACCTCCGGGGCGTGATGAGCCGCACCCTGCGGTCGGGCCAGTGACCCGCCTCCGGGCCTGGGCCCCGTGGGTCCTGCTGCTCGTGGTCCTCGGAGTCGGCCTGGGGATCGGCGTGTCCCGCTCCGGGCCGCCGCCCACCGTCGACCAGCAGGTGCGCGCCATAGCCGCCGAGGTGCGCTGCCCGTCCTGCGCCGACCTCAACTCCGCCCAGTCCAACGACGTCACGGCGGTGGCGGTCCGCTCCGCCATCCGCCAGCGCCTGGTCCAGGGCCAGTCGCGCCCCCAGATCGAGGCCTTCCTCGTCAGCCGCTACGGGCCCGACATCCTCCTCCGGCCGCCGAGCCGGGGCGTGGGCGGGTTGGTGTGGCTGCTCCCCGTCATCGCCGCGGTGGCGGCTCTGCTGGCGGCGGCGTGGGCGCTGCGGCGCTGGCGTGCGTCCGCGGCCGGCCCCTCACCCTCAGGCCGGGCTCCCGACGCCGGCGACGAGGACCTCGTTCGGCGCGCCCTCGGCGAGGCCCGGTGACCTATCCCGTGACCACCCCCCCCGACGGGTCCCCGGAGGACCGCTCCGCCCTCGAGGCCGAGCGGGACCGCCTCCTGGAGTCGTTGCGGGACATCGAATCCGAGCACGCCGGCGGCGACCTGCCCGACTCCGACTACCGGGCCCTTCGTGACGACTACACGGTCCGGGCCGCGGAGGTCCTGCGCCGGCTCGGGTCCCTGCCGGCGCCGGCCGTGGCTGTCGAACCCGCGGCTGTCGAACCCGCTGCTGCCGAACCCGCTGCTGCCGAACCCGCTGCTGCCTCCGAACCTCGCCTTTCGGAGGGCGACGAGGCCGCCGTTACGCCGCCCGCCGCCGCGCCTTCCCGCCCCCGGCCCACCCGCCGGCGCCTGAGGATCGCGGTGGCGGCCGCCGGCGCCGCGCTGGTGGTGGCGGGAGGGCTGGTCCTCGTGGTCGGGGGATCGGGCTCACGCCAGCCCGGCCAGACCGTCTCCGGCAACGTCCCGCCCGCGCCGGCGCAGGAGCTGGTGGCCGCCCGGCACGCCATGTCCACCGGCGACCAGGCCATGGCGCTCCGCCTCTACCAGGCCGTGCTGACGGTGGAGCCAAACCAGCCCGAGGCCCTGGCGTACAGCGGGTGGCTGCTCCGCCTGTCCGGGGACGTGCAGAACAACAAGACGCTGATCAGCGCCGCCGTGGCGGAGGAGCGGGCCGCCGAGGCGGCCGACCCGGCCTACCCCGACCCTCACTTCTTCCTCGGGCTGATCCTCCTCGACGACCTGCACAATCCGACCGCGGCCATCCCCCAGCTCACCGCCTACCTCGGGTCCTCTCCCTCGCCGGCGGTCAAGAAGGCCGTGGAGCCCGTGCTGGCCCGGGCCCGCCAGGAGGCGGCGCAGGCGGCAGGGGGCGCCGGCGGCTGACGCCCGCGGGAACATCACGGGCGGGCAGGTCGGCGAACAACGGGGCCGCGTGCAACCGAGGCTCTCTCCTCCCCGACCCCGCGAAGAACAATTTCGTGTGTCGTATTCGAAAGTTCGAGTATGACCGGTGTTCGGGCACACATTGCACCCGGGTTGCCCCGTGGCGCGGTGAGATCGACGGACGACACGCGCGCCGCGAGGTGGTGCGAACACGCCTCGCGCAAAACAGCGTGCCGTATGTGAATCGTCGAATACGGCGGAGATTTCTGTGGAGGGGGTAGCTCTCCCCGCCGCCCCTCGAATGCGCACGGGAGCGTTTCCGCGGAAACGCTCCGGCGCGTCCTGAGCGCTAATGGATCAACGACGCTGGCCGATAAGGCGGGCGCGGGGCGAGGTGGTCCCGCACGCGCTCCCTGACGGCGGGCCAGCGCGACGCAAGACGGCGGGAGCGTGGAATGAGGGTTGGTCCCTACCTGATCGCGGGGGCGTCACTTCTGTCGGTGAGTTCGGTGCTCGCTGTACCGGAATCGACGGCCGCAGCCGCCACGACCGGCGCTCCCAGCCCGTGTCCGACCGACGTCACCGCCAATCTGACGAACCTCGGCCTGACGGCGGCGACCGAGACGACGCCCGACACCGGTTTCTCGTACACAATCTGGTCGGGCCACGTGGCGTCGTGGGACGGCGTCCCGCTGCAGGTCTATCTGACCGTCCCGCAGGGTTCGCCCTGTCGGCTGCCGCTCATCTCCGAGAACAGCGGATACGGGAGCAACCCGTCGGTCATGCTGGCAGCGACCGACGCCGGGGGCTGGAACAACGTCTCGTGGGCGGAGCAGGGCTACGCCACCCTGTTCTTCGAGCAACGCGGCTTCAATCTGTCCTGCGGCCCGGCCGACTCCTCCAACGGCACAGCCTCCGGCCTGCCGACGGCCTGCACCGCCGATGGCCGCCACTACTGGATGACCTTCGACGACGTCCGGTACAGCCCGCGTGACCTCCAATGGCTCATCGGGAGGCTGGTCGATGCAGGGGCGGTCAATCCCTCCTCCGTTGCCGTCACGGGCGGGTCGATGGGAGGAGGCCTGGCATGGGAGATGGCGGTGCTCAACGACCGGACCGTGTGCGGCGGACTCTGGGACCCGGCCAACGGACCTGATCCCTGTGGAGGCAGGAAGGGTGGCTATATGAGCTGGACGAGCCCATCCGGGACCCCCCTCCATGTCGCTGCCGTTGTGCCCCAGTCGGGCTGGGCCAGTCTGGGGGGAGCTCTCGTCCCGAACGGTACGGCCTCGGACGGGCTCAACGGCGCTCCGGCCCGAAGCCGTACACCCAGGACACGTCTCCCATCGGAGTGCCACGCCAGTCCTGGATCAATCTGCTGGAGACCTCGGGCCAGAGCAGCGCCTTCTCCGCCCCGCCGAGGAGTGACCCCACGAGCGACTGGTCCGATTGGTTCTCGGACCTGCAGGCACAGCTGAACACAGTGACCACAGCGGCGGGCACCAACCTCGGTTCGGCGATGTCGACGCTGTTGTTCCAAGCCGATGCCGAGAAGTCACCCATCAGCTACTACCTGAGCTTCGACTCCGACGTCCCGATCCTGGTTCTCCAGGGCCTGGACGACGGCCTCATGACTCCGGTCCAGGCCCAACTCATGTACCAGGAGGCCAAGGCCCACGATCCGGCCTATCCGATCTCCGTCGTCTGGGGAGATGTGGGGCATTCTCCCGCCGGAAACCCGCAGGACCTCCTGAATGACTTCGCCGACCGCGGAAACGCCTTTCTGGCGGCCGCCTTCGGACGCGGTGGGTCGACAGGGTCGAGCAACGAGAGCGCCTATCTGATGCGATGCGGCGCCAACACCGGTGGTGGGCTGACCGAGGCGGCGGCGGGGACCCTTGCGGCCCTGGAGACGGGAACCTGGACCCTCAGCAGCACGCAGGCCCGGACCACCACCAACCTGGCGGCCGGGTCCGAATCCGCTGCCCTCGGGAACGTGAATCAGTCCTCGTGTCCCCGGATGGCCGTTCAGCAGGATGCCAACGTCGCCTCCTGGACGTGGCCGGTGACGAGCGCGAGCACGCTCCTCGGGGCGCCGGTCATCACCCTCAAGGTCAGGACGACGGGGGTGGACGCGCAGCTCGACGCCCGTCTGTGGGTCGAGGACGGTGGTACCCAGACCCTGATCTCAACGGGCCCGTACCGGCTGGCGGGTGTCTCGCTGGGCCTTACCGACACGACCGTGACCTACGAGGTGCCGATGACCGCCTGGTCGCTCCGGCCCGGCGAGGTGCTGAAGCTGGAGATCACGGGGGACGACGCCCCCACCTATCAGGCCGACCTGCTGCCGGCCATCACGACCATCGACAGCGCGTCGCTCAAGCTGCCCACCACCGACCTGGCGACGTTCGGCGCCGCGTACAAGTTGTCGGCCAGGCACGGATCACAGCTCTCGTCGGCGGTAGGCAATTTCGTCGGAACCTCCTCGACTCTGGCCGGGAGCTACCAGGCGACGGTCGACTGGGGAGACGGCACGGTGAGCTCCGGGACGGTGTCCTACGCCGGAGGCGGGTGGTACGTCGTGAACGGCACCCACACGTGGGCCGGTCCGGGCAGCTATCAGACGAAGGTCACGCTGGTGTCGGCGAGCGGTGTCACGGTGGTCCACTTCGGGCAGGCGACGGTGAGCTGAGCCGGCCGGCGGAGTCCGGTTCCCGGGACTGCCGTCAGGCCCCCAGCGCCCGGAGCCGGCCGACCACGTCGGGGAACGCCGCCACCAGGGCGTCGATGTCGGGGTCGGTGGTGGACCAGCCGACCGACACCCGGACGGACCGGTCGGCGTCGACGCCCATGGCGGCCAGCACGGGGGAGGGTTCCAGGGACTCCGACGAGCAGGCCGATCCGGAATGGACGGCTATCCCCGCCTGGTCGAGGGCCAGCACCACCGCCTCGGCCTCCACGCCCCCCACGCCGAGACAGACGATGTGCGGCGCCCGGTGGTCGGGACCGGCGACGGGATCTCCGTAGACCTCGACGGCGTCCACCTCCCGAGCGAGGTCCAGCACCCGGGCCGACCGAGCAGCCGCCGCGTCCGACTCGGCCCCGAGGCCGGCGGCAGCCAGATTCGTCGCCGCCACGCCGAAGCCAACCAGCGCCGGAACGTTCTCCATGCCGCCCCGGCGGGCCCGCTCCTGGTCACCCCCCACGACCAACGGGTCGAAGCGCAGCCCCCGCCTCACCACCAGGGCGCCGGCGCCCTTCGGGCCCCCGAGCTTGTGGGCGGACACCGACATGAGGTCGGCGCCGCACGCCCCGAAGTCCACATCGACGTGGCCGCACCCGGCGGCGGCGTCCACGTGGACCAGGGCACCAAGGGAGTGGGCGGCCTCGACGACCTCGGCTACGGGCTGGACGGTGCCGACCTCGTGGTTGGCCCACTGGCAGTGCACCAGGGCCACGGCCCCGTGCTCGGAGCGGGCCCGCGCCCCGGAGTCGAGCACCGCCTGGGGGTGGATCCGGCCCAGCCGGTCGACGGGCACCTCGACCACAGGGGCCATGCGCCCGGATGCGTCCCGCACGGCCGAGTGCTCGACGCCGGCGCAGAGCACGGCTCCCGGCCGGTCCCGGCAGGCGCCCCATGCGGCGGCGTTGATCGCCTCGGTGGCGCCGCTCGTGAACACGATCTCCCGGGATCGGGCGCCGACGAGGGCGGCAACCGCCTCCCTGGCCTCCTCGAGCGCGACCCGGGCCATCCGGCCTTCGGTGTGGACCCGGGCCGGGTCGGCCGCCGCCGGGCCGGTCAGCCAGGCGGCCACGGCCTCGACCACCTCGGGGCGCGCCGGAGACGTGGAGGCGTGGTCCAGGTAGTGGCGGTGGGCCGCGGCGAGGGCGCCGGCGGCCGTCGGATCGGTCAGACGACGGTGACGCAGGCGGTGGCGCCCTGCGCCCGGTTGGCCTCCGTGGTCGGGGCGGTGTCCCCGTAGAGACCGGCCAGCATCCCCCGGACCATGCCCCGGTCGACGGCGCAGATCACCGGGTTCTGGACCGCCGTGTCCCCGAACGGGCACAGGTCCGAGATGATGGCCAGGGTCCCCGAGCGGGACTCGGCGTGGGCGGCGAAGCCGTGGGCGGTCAGGGCCTCGGCCACCGCCTGGAGGGCGGACCGCAGGGAGCGCTGGCCCTCTCCCGGCGCCATGTGCTCGGCCAGGGAGCGGCCGTACTCCTCACCCACCTGCTCGGCCATGGCCTGGGCCACGTCCGGGGGGAGCAGCCCCAAGGCGTTGCCCAGCAGCCTCACCATGAGGTCGTCGCTCTTCACGTGGAGCTCCAGGCCCGAGCCTCCCGGGGTGGAGCGGTAGCGCTTGGAGGGCCGGCCCGCCCCACCGGCTCCGGGCCGGTCGAGGACGACCTCGAGGTAGCCCCCGGCCGCCAGCTTGTCGAGGTGGTGGCGGGCGACGTTGGGGTGGAGGTCGAAGTGCTCCGCCACCTCGGTGGCGGTGGCGCCCTTCTCGCTGCGGGCGAACAGGTAGATGTCCCGTCGCGTCGGGTCCCCGAACGCCGAGGTCACCGCCGCCACCGCAGCCGAGAACTCGGCGTCGGAGAGGATGCGCTCGGTCTGAGCCTGCGCCACGGTCGGTATTGTACCTATGCAGACAGGGGAAATCCTCATGGCCGAGCAGCACCAGCCCAACGAGCAGCGGATGGCGGGGCCCGCCGGGCGGGTCAACCAGTTCATGACGCCCGGATCCCGGACCCGGGTGCTGGCCGTCTCCTCGGGGAAAGGCGGCGTGGGGAAGTCCTCGGTGACGGTCAACCTGGCCGTCAGCCTCGCCGCCATGGGCCACGGCGTCGGGATCCTGGACGCCGACGTGTACGGGTACTCGGTGCCGCGGATGCTGGGCCTGACCGAGCGCCCGGCGATAGAGAACGAGCAGATCATCCCTCCGGTCGCCTACGGGGTGACCTGCGTGTCGATGGGGTTCTTCGTCGGTGAGGACCAGCCGGTCATGTGGCGGGGACCGATGCTGCACAAGGCGTTGGAGCAGTTCCTGGTCGACGTGGCCTGGGGGGAGCCCGACTACCTCCTCGTGGACATGCCGCCAGGCACGGGGGACGTGGCCCTCTCGATGGCGCAGTACCTGCCCCGCTGCGAGTTCCTCGTCGTGACCACTCCCCAGTCGGCGGCCCAGCGGGTGGCGCAGAAGACCGCGTACATGGCGCGCAAGCTCAAGCTGCCGCTGCGCGGGGTCATCGAGAACATGTCCTGGTTCACCGGTGACGACGGGAAGCGCTACGAGCTGTTCGGTGCCGGCGGCGGTCAGGAGCTGGCCGACGGCCTCGAGGTCCCCCTGCTCGGCCGGATCCCGCTGGTGCCGGCGGTGCGCGAGGGCGGGGACCAGGGTGCGCCGGTGACGGCCACGGACCCCTCCGGCGAGGCGTCGAAGGCCTTTTCGGCCGTAGCCGAGAGGGTGGCGGAGATGGGACCGGCCCGCATCTACCGCTCCGAGCTCAAGATCCGCTGACGACCGCCGGCGGGGGCGCCAACCGTTTCGGGGGCCAGGACCGTATCTTCGTAACGTGACCGCCACCCCCACCGCCGCCCGGAGCGAGACCGTGCCCGTGGGCCGGCGGGTGTTCCTCGGGATGGTGGGATTGGGTGGGGTCGGGGTGCTGGTGGGCTCCTACCTGCAGCGGGGCGTGGGCGCCGCCGTGCGCAGCATCTCCCCCGTGGCGGGAACGGGTTTCGGCGCCCTGATCCCGGGAGCCGACCGGTTTCGGATCTACTCGGTGACGCCGGGATTGCCGTCGATACCGGCGGCTTCCTACCGGTTGAAGGTCACCGGCCTGGTCGACCAGCCGTTGGACCTCACCCTGGCCGATCTCGAGGCCATGCCCCGGACCAAGCTCGTCAAGGACTTCCAGTGCGTCACGGGCTGGCGCGTGCCCGGGGTGCGCTGGGACGGCGTGCAGCTGTCCCACCTCCTCGACACGGCGGGAGTGCGACCCGGTGCCACCGCGCTGGCGTTCGACTCCTACGACGGCGTCTACACCGAGAGCCTCACCATGGACCAGGCCCGGCGTCCCGACGTCATGGTGGCCTACCGGTTCGAGAACGGCCCGATCTCGAGCGACCACGGCGGCCCGGCCCGGCTCTACGTGGCGCCGATGTACGGCTACAAGTCGGCCAAGTGGCTGTCCGGCATCCGGGTGGTGAACCAGGTCGAGCCCGGCTACTGGGAGCAGGAGGGCTACGACGTCGACGGGTGGGTCGGACGCTCGAACGGCCGCAGTGACCAGCCGATCGGCTGACGATCTGGCGCGCTTCGACCTGCTCGAGCGCATCCTGCACTGGACGACGGCGGCGATGTTCGCGGTGCTGATGCTGACGGCCGTGCCGCTCTACCTCGGCTCGGTCTCCTCGATCATCGGCCGGCGGGCGCTGGTGGCCGACATCCACACGTGGACCGGCGTGGCCCTGCCGGCGCCGCTGGTGGCGTCACTCGTCGGGCCCTGGGGCCGGCGCCTGCGGGCCGACGTCCGCCGCTTCTCCCGGTGGAGCGATCAGGAGCTGCGGTGGCTGCGCACGCTCGGGCGTCAGGGCGTCACGCGGATGGGGAAGTTCAACCCGGGCCAGAAGCTCAACGCCGTGTTCGTGGCCGGGTCGATCGTGGTGATGCTCGGGACCGGGGCGATCCTGCGGTGGTTCGGGCCTTTTCCCGTCTCGTGGCGGACCGGCGCCACCTTCGTCCACGACGTCCTGGCCACGGCCATCTTCGTGGTGGTGGCGGGGCACGTCACCTTTGCCCTGACCCATCGCGACGCCCTCAAGTCGATGTTCACCGGCCGGATCAGCAGGCGCTGGGCCCGCCGCCACGCCCCCGCCTGGCTCGACGAGGTCCACGACGGCGGGGATCGGAAGAACGGCGCCGTTCCCGCCGAGCGGGCCGCTCAGATCCCCCGGGGCAGGCGGGAGCTGTCCCAGCCCAGCAGGGCCACGGCGCAGCGGAAGGCGTAGCGGTCGGTCATCCCCCCGACGTAGGTGACGGCGCGCCGCACTGCGTCCGCGGTCCCCGCCGGCGCGTGGTCGGCATCGGGGATGAGGTTCGGACGGTCCGAGAAGCAGTCCACCAGGGCGCGCAGGACCTCGACCACCAGCTGGGCCTGGGCCCGCGACGCGGGCCGGAGGTAGATGTGCTCGTAGTTGAACGCCCGTAGGGCGGCCAGCGCCTCGGCGCGGGGCTCGGACATCCCGACCACGCCGGTGGTCGTGATGGTCTCGACGAGGTCGGTGACGAACGTGCGCAGCTGCTGTGAGCGGGTGCGGCCGCACTGCTCGGTCACGACGGCAGGCAGCATGTCCGTGGTGACGATCCCGGCCCGGGCCGCGTCCTCGAGATCGTGGGCGCTGTAGGCGCACCGGTCCGCCCACGAGACGACCTCGGCCTCGGGCGTGGCCGGCGCCGGCCGGGACCAGCTGTGGTTGCGGACCCCGTCGAGGACCTGGTCGGTCAGGTTGAGCGGGGCAAGCACCACGTCGGCGCCCCATACGGCGTGATCGAAGCGCTCCTCGAGGAACACGCTGAGGGCGTCCTCGCTGGCGTGGCCTCCCGGTCCGTGGCCGCAGTCGTGGCCGAGGGCGATGGCCTCGGTGAGGGCCGTGTTGAGCCCGCACCCCCGCGCCACCGCCACCGCCACCTGGGCCACCTCGAGGGCGTGGGTCAGCCGGGTGCGCTGGTGGTCGTCCGGGA
>DASUHN010000411.1 GCA_036273495.1 Acidimicrobiales bacterium
CGGTCGCCGCGCCGCACCCCCCGGGCCAGCAGACCCCGGGCGCAGCGTGAGGTCAGCTCCCACAGCTCCCGATAGGTGGCCCGGAAGCCCTGGTGGACCACGACCAGAGCCTCCCGGTCCGGAACCCGCTCGACCGTGCGCCGGGTGTTGGCCCCGATGGTCTCACCCAGCAGCGGGACCGGGCTGGTCCCGTGGTCGTACGACATGGTTCCCGTGTCGCTCATCGATGCTGACCCCCGTCAACCTGACCCTGGTGCGCCCGTGGCAGACCGGCAATACCGTACGGCCATACCGGCGCTCGCCGCGGGGGTCATGGCGGGTTGACCCAATCTCGTTCTGGTGGCGGGTATGTTCTCGCGTGGAGCACAGCTACCGACAGGGGGTGCCAGTGGCACAGATAGCGTCTGCTTACCCGGTTCAACTCGACCTGGAGGCTCCACTGGAGGTCGCTCGTTGGCGGCCCCTGATCCACTGGCTGCTGGCCCTGCCCCAGGTACTCGTCCTCTATTTCCTGGGGATCGCCGCCGGCATCCTGACGTTTCTGTCGTGGTTCGCCATCCTGTTCACGGCGCGGATCCCCCGCGGCATGTTCGATTTCATGGCCATGATCCACCGTTATCAGTGGCGCGTCGCGTCGTACTACCTCTGGATGCGGGCACCCTACCCTCCGTTCGACTTCGCCGCTGCGACATCCGATCCCGGGACGGATCCGGCCCATTTCTCGATCGAGTATCCCGAACGGATGAGCCGCCTGCTGATCTTCGTCAAGTGGTTTCTGGCCATCCCCCACTTCATCGTGCTGTTGTTCCTGGGGATCGGCGCCTACGTCTCTCTGATTATCGGGTTCTTTGCGGTGCTGATCCTCGGTCGCTGGCCCGCCGGGCTCCGGGAGTATCTGGTGGGAACCGTACGCTGGGGCACGCGCGTCCAGGCCTACGTCTACCTGCTCACAGACTCCTACCCACCCTTCCGGCTGGCGCCGTAGTAATAGGGGGGTGGCCGCGACCCGCCTCAGACGATCCGGCTCGTGTGGTCGCCCCAGTAGCGGTCCCGGAGCAGCCGCTTGTAGAGCTTGCCGGTAGGCAGCCGGGGCAGCTCGTCCACGAAGTCGACGCTGCGGGGACACTTGAAGTGGGCGAGGTGCTCCCGGCAGAAGGCGGTGAGCTCCCGCTCGAGCTCGGGCCCGGGCTCCACGCCGGGCGCAGCCTGCACGACGGCTTTGACCTCCTCCCCGAGGTCTTCGTTGGGAACGCCGATGACGGCGGCGTCCAGAACCTTGGGGTGGGTTACGAGGAGGTTCTCCGTCTCCTGCGGATAGATGTTCACCCCTCCCGAGATGATCATGTGTGTCTTGCGGTCGGTCAGGTACAGGTAACCGTCCGGGTCGACCCGGCCGACATCTCCCACTGTGCTGAGGCCCCTGGTGCGGTCCCGGGACTCGGCCGTCTTGGTCGGGTCGTTGAAGTACTCGAAGTTGGCGTCGCCTCTGAACCAGACGGTCCCCTCCCCACCCGGTGAGACCTCCTGACCGTCCTCCCCGAGGATCACGAGCTCGCCGGCCACCGGGCGGCCGACCGTCCCCTTGTGGGTCAACCACTCGTTCGAGTCGCACAACGTCATGCCCATGCCCTCGGTGGCGGCGTAGTACTCGAGGAGGATCGGGCCGACCCACTCGATCATCTCCTCCTTGACCGGGATCGGGCAGGGGGCGGCGGCGTGGATGACGCACTCCAGCGACGAGACGTCGTAGCGCCGACGGATGGCCTCGGGCAGCTTCAGCAGACGGGAGAACATGGTCGGGACCATCTGGGTGTGGGTGACCCGGTATCGCTCGACGAGTTGGAGGAACTGCTCGGGTTCGAAGCGCTCCATGATCACGACCGTGCCGTTCAGCCGGATCGTGAGGCTCACTCCTCCGGTGGGGGCCGAGTGGTAGAGCGGCGCCGGGGACAGATAGATGAGGCCCTCCCGCAACCTCCATGCCGCGCCCAGCGCGCTGCTGACGGAGCCGGGCTTGGCGTCGGGTAGAGGTCTCCAGATCCCCTTGGGCCGACCGGTGGTACCCGACGAGTAGAGCATGGCCGCGCCCTGCTTCTCGTCGGGGACGGGCTCGGCCGGGAACCCGGCCACCGCCCGCTCGTAGCTCTCGAAGGGCCCGTCTCCGTCGTCGGGCGCACCGACCATCAGGAACCGCTCGATCCCCGGCGACTGCTTGGCGGCTTCGAGGGCGATGTCACGCTTGGCCGTCGAGGTGATGAGGATCCGCGCCTTGCAGTCGTCGAGGATGTAGGCGAGCTCCTCGGCCGACAGGTAGGAGTTGACCAGGGTGAAGTACAGGCCCGTCCGGTCGGCAGCCGCCTCCGTCTCGAGGAACCGCGGATTGTTCTCCATGAAGACGGCGATGTGGTCCCCCCGCTCGAGCCCCTGGGCGCGGTAGAGATGAGCCAGCCGGTTGGCCCTGGCCTCGTACTCGGCGTAGGTGACCGTCTCACCGATCGAGCCCATGATGAACGCGGGCTGGTCCGGGTGGGTCCGGGCGTGCTCGGTGGCGTACATGGGCCCCTCCTATGCCCCCGCTTCGACGGGGCCGACATACGTTCCCGGGTGGGTGGCGCCACCCTGGCAGTTGTCCACCGAACCGCCGGGCCACGCCACCGAGAAGGACGTGGTGGTGTCGGGCAGGGTCACGGTCACGCTCGTGGGCACCCAGGCCCGTCCGGCGTCGCACGAGTCCGGCCCGGGCAGGGCGTAGAAGTTGGCATGAGCCGCCCCCCCGGCCGGCAGGGTCACGGCCTGGTAGGACACCGCCTGGCGTGTGGGGTCATACGTGGTCGAGCCGTTGGACCTCGGCCCCACCAACTCGAACCCGGGGAAGCCGGTCGTGGTGCACGCCGTCGTGGCGCGGTTGGTGAGCTCGAGCACGAGCTTGTACTGGTCCTGGCCGCTCGGCGTGCCCGTCAACCGGGCAGTGATCTGCGAGCTGGCGCACGGCTGTGCCGGCCCCGACGACTCCGAGGTCGAAGAGGCGGCAGCGCTCGGCGGGTAGCACGTCCGCGGCGGCCACCCCCACGCCGCCAGGACCGCGGTCGGGACGACGACCGGGCACGGCCCCGGTGGCCCTCCGGTCCGCCCCGTCTCCCAGCCGTGCCAGGCCCCGCCGGCCGACCGGGTGAGGATCATGTACGCGCCCTCGTCCTGGTTCCTCACCCCGGCGTCGTAGGAGTGGGGCGCGGGCACCAGGCCGGCACCTGCCCAATAGTCACCTGTGCCCACGTCCCGGGCGTAGTACGTCGTCCCGGGGACCAGGCCGGTGTAGTCCGAGCTCGGTAGACCGTGCAGGGCCGCTCCCGCCGCCAGCAGCTGGGCCCGCACGGCGGAGGTCACGGGGAGGTTCTGGCCCGGGCCTGCGCCTCCCGCTGATCCGCCTGCCGTCGAGCTGGACCCGGAAGACGGGGTGCCCGTGCTCGCGCCCGCTGCCGGTACCGACGAGGTCCGCCGAGCCGCCGGGCTACCACTGCTGCACGCCGCCAGGACGAGCCCCGTGAAGAGCGCGGCGACCACGGACCGCACCGGACCCCGTCCGCCGTCCACCGACATCAGTACTGG
>DASUHN010000412.1 GCA_036273495.1 Acidimicrobiales bacterium
GTTCCACCCCCCTTTCATCGGACGGCGCACCACCGGAGTTGAGCCTCCCGCGCCGAAAAGTCCCGAAAGGGGCGAGCGGGACAAACGGTCAGAGAAACCCGAGGTGGGAAAGGGGCCAGATCCGCACGAAAGCCCGGCCCACGATCAGGTCCCCGGGGATCGGGCCGAAGTGCCGGCTGTCGCTGGAGTCCCCTCGGTTGTCCCCCATGAGGAAGTAGTGGTCCGGGGGTATCCGCTGCCTGGCGAGTGGCAGCCCGGCCACGGTTGACACCCCCTTGGGCAGCCACGGCTCGGCCAGGGGGCGCCCGTCGATGTAGATCCGCCCGTCGCGGGCCTCGATGGTCTCCCCGGGCAGCCCGATCACCCGCTTGATGAGGTCGTCGACCCCGGTCCCGGCGCTCTCCCCCGCCGGGAGGGTGAACACGACCACGTCCCCCCGGTGCACGGAGTGGAAGGCGTAGGCCAGCTTGTTGACGAAGACCCGGTCGTTGACGTGGAGGGTCGGCTCCATCGACGCAGACGGGATGAAGAAGGTCTGCAGGACGAACGACTTGACGAGGAAGGCGGCCACCAGGGCCAGCACCACCACGCCCACCCATTCGAGGGTGACCCGCACCCCGCGGTTGCGCGGCCCGAAGCCTGCGGGCCCGGCGGGGGACGTCTCGGGCACTGCGGGCTCGGACACGGACGGAGGAGGCTACCGGTTGCCTGGTCAGAGGCTGGCGATCAGCTTCTCGACGCGCTCGTCGTGGGCTTTGAAGGGGTCCTTGCACAGCACCGTGCGCTGGGCCTGGTCGTTGAGCTTGAGGTGCACCCAGTCGACGGTGAAGTCCCGCCGCCGCTCCTTGGCCCGCTTGATGAACTCCCCCCGCAGCCGGGCCCGGGTGGTCTGGGGCGGTAAGTCGACGGCCTGCTGGATGACGGCGTCGGTGCAGGACCGCTCCACCAGGCCCCGGGCTTGGAGCCGGTAGAACAGCCCCCGGTCCCGGCTCACGTCGTGGTACTGGAGATCCATCAGGGCGACGCGGGGATGGGTGAGCGGGATGGAGTGGCGCTCGCGGTAGCTCTCGATCAGGCGGCGCTTGATCACCCAGTCGCACTCCCGGTCGAGGCTGTCAGGGTCCTTCTCCAGCCCGTTGAGGCAGTGCTCCCACATGCCGAGGGCCTGTTCCTCCAGGGGGGACAGCCCCTTCTGCTCCTGGTAGCGCAGGGCCCGGGTCAGGTACTCCCCCTGGATCTCGAGGGCGCTGGCCTCCCGCCCGTTGGCCAGGCGCACCTTCCGCCGGCACGACGGGTCGTGGCTGATCTCCCGGATGGCCCGGATCGGGTTCTCGAGGGTCATGTCCCGCAGCACCACGCTCGGATCCTCGAGCATGCGCAGGAGGATGCTGGTGGCCCCCACCTTGAGGAAGGTGGCGTACTCGCTCATGTTCGAGTCCCCGACGATCACGTGCAGCCGCCGGAAGCGCTCGGCGTCGGCGTGGGGCTCGTCGCGGGTGTTGATGATCGGGCGGCTGCGGGTGGTGGCCGACGACACGCCCTCCCAGATGTGCTCGGCCCGCTGGCTGATGCAGTACACCGCCCCCCGGGCGGTCTGCAGGACCTTCCCGGCGCCGGCGTAGATCTGGCGGCTGACGAAGAAGGGGATCAGGACCTCGGCGTAGTGGCCGAAGTCGTCGCGGCGGCTGGTCAGGTAGTTCTCGTGGCAGCCGTAGGAGTTGCCGGCGCTGTCGGTGTTGTTCTTGAACAAATGGATGACGCCGCGGATCCCCTCCTCCCGCAGGCGCTGCTCGGCCGACAGGAGGAGGTTCTCGAGGATCCGCTCCCCCGCCTTGTCGTGGGCCACCAGGTCGGCGATCGAGTCACACTCCGGAGTGGCGTACTCGGGGTGGCTGCCCACGTCGAGGTAGAGCCGGGCCCCGTTCTCGAGGAAGACGTTGCTGGACCGACCCCAGCTCACCACCCGCCGGAACAGGTACCGGGCCACCTCGTCCGGCGACAGGCGCCTCTGGCCCCGGAGGGTGCAGGTCACGCCGTACTCGTTCTCAAGGCCGAAGATCCGGCGGTCCATCCCTCACGAGGGTACCGTTCGAACCGTGCGGGCCGTACGCATGGTCCACGTGGCCACCGCCTCGGGGCCCTTCCACGCCCGGGTGATCGCCGCCCGCCTGGGGGCGGCGGGCATCCTCTGCGAGGTGCGGGGCGGACTCGACGGGCCCTACCCGCTGGCCGGGCCGGTCGATGTGATGGCGCCCGACGAGGAGGCCGACGAGGCCCGGGCCCTCCTGGCGGCCGACGCCGCCGAGGCCGCCCTGGTCCGCCAGATCGACTCTGCGTTCGAGGACTGGGCCTTCGAGGGCGAGGCCGCCGGTGCGCCCCCCGCCCGGGCCGTGCCCTCCGCCGCCTACGTGATGCTGTTCTGCCTGCTGGCGATCACCGTCGTCGGGGTCCTGGCCGGTTCTGCGGCCAGATTGCTGTTCTAGGCCGCCAGTAGTCCCGCCAGCTCCTCGGCGTCGATGCGCCGGAAGGCCCGCCGGCCGTTGGTCCGCGACAGGATCGCCACCTCGAGGCTGTTGGCCTCGACGGTCTCCTCGGGGCCGGCCAGGGCCGTCACCGACCTCCGCAGGGCGTCCCCGAGCGCCAGGCCCGGCTCGTAGGCCTCGGTCATCCGCTCGGCGATGGTCTCGGCCTCCCCGCCCAGCACCGAGAAGCTGTCCTCGTCGACCATGGTTCCGTCGAAGGTGACGTGGTACAGGGAGTCCCGGTCGGGGGTCATCCCGACCTCGGCCACGAGGATCTCGACCTCCATCGGCTTCATCTCGTGGATGAAGACCTGGTTGAGGTACTGGGCGTAGACGTTGGCCAGGCCGCGGGCGTCGACGTCCTCCCGGCTGTAGGCGTAGCCCTTGGTGTCGGCGTGGCGGACCCCCGCCACCCGCAGCTGGTCGAACTCGTTGTACTTGCCGACGCCGGCGAAGGCGATGCGGTCGTATATCTCCCCGATCTTGTGCAGGGTTCGCGAGGCGTTCTCGGCCACGATCAGGATGCCGTCGGCGAACATGCTGCCGACGAGGGGCCGGCCCCGGGCGATGTTCTTGCGGGCGTAGTCGGCCCGGTCGCGCATGAGCTGCTCGGGGGGGACGTAGAAGCTCATGCTCACGGCCGGCTCCTCATGTGCGCCGGCCCTCCGACGTGCGGCGCTCGATCAGGACCCGGAAGCGCTCCGCCACCTGCTCGTCGGGCACCCGCTCGAAGCCGGCCTCGGTGATGGTGGCGACGGTCGGATAGATGCCGCGCACCGGGTCGGGCCCACCGGTCGCGGTGTCCTCGTCGGCGGCCTCGTACAGGGCCTGGATGGCGGACTCGACGGCCTCGTCCCGGGCCATCCCCTCGCGGAAGCCGAGCTTGATGGCGGTACGGGCCAGGCGCCCACCGGAGCCGGTGGTCGAGAAGTCGGCCTCCTCGTAGGGGCCGCCGGTCGGGTCGTAGGTGAAGATCCGGCCCTGGCCCCGGCGCAGGTCGTAGCCGGCGAACAGCGGCACGATCACGAAGCCCTGCATGGCCATCGGCAGGTTCTGGCGGATCATCTGGCCCAGCTGGTTGGCCTTGCCCTCGAGGGAGAGGGTGACGCCCTCGACCTTCTCGTAGTGCTCGAGCTGGGTCTGGAACAGCCGCACCATCTCGATGGCGGGGCTGGCCGCCCCGGCGAACGCCACCCCGGAGTGGCTGTCGGCCGGCTGCAGCTTCTCGACCGAGCGATGGGCTATCTCGTTGCCGGCGGTGGCCCGGCGGTCCCCCGCCATGACCACCCCTTCGGTGTAGCGGACCGCCAGCACCGTGGTGCCGTGGGGCGCCCCGGCCGCAACCGGCGAGACCGGCGCCCCGGAGCCGGCCTGGGGCAGGTCCGGCAGGGGCGGGCCGATGCGGCGCAGCAACTCCATGAAGCTGGGTCCGGGATCGTCCGTGGCCCCGAAGAGGGGCAGGGCCAAGCTACTGGCCGCCCTTCTGGACGTAGTTGCGGACGAACTCCTCGGCGTTGTCCTCGAGCACCTCGTCGATCTCGTCCAGCAGGTCGTCGAGCTCGGCCTTCAGCTTCTCACCCTTGTCCGAGGTCGCGGGCGCCTCTTCGACGACCTCCTCGGTCTTCGACTGGTTCGGCTTCTTCTTCAGCTCACGTTCGGCCATGGTTCACACTTCTCCTAGGAGCCCAACCGTTCCAACAACTCGGCGGGGCTCGAACATCCCTCTAACAAACTATCGACGTGAACGGCGGTTCCCCTGAGGGGCTCCATCATCGGTACCCGGCGGAGGGGGTCGACACCCAGGTCGAAGACCAGTGAATCCCAGTTGGCGGCGGCGATCGAGCTGGCCCAGCGCTGGAGGCACTTGCCCCGGAAATAGGCGCGGGTCTCGGTGGGCGGCTCGGTGACGGCCCGGGCCACCTCCTCGTCCGAGGTGAGGCGCTCCATGGGCAGCCGGCCGAACAGGGACTTCTCGGGGCGGACGTCGTGGTACTGGAGGTCCATGGCCGCCAGCCGGTGGTCGTCCCAGGCCAGGCCGTGGCGCTCCCGGTACGAGTCGATCAACTGGTACTTGGCCACCCAGTCGAGCTGGTCGGCCAGGCTCATCGGGTCGGACTCGAGTGCGGTCAGCACCGCCTCCCAGCGGCGGAGCACCTCCAGGCCGGCCTCGTGCGAGCCGAGGGGCTCCAGCCCCCGCTCGTCGGAGTACTTGCGGGCCAGGTCGTGCAGCTCCCACTGCAGGGCCAGGGCGGTCATCTTGGTGCCGTCGGCCATGTCGAGGGGCTGGCGGAGGGTCAGGTCGTAGGACACCCGGCGCATGGCCTGGACCGGAGCGGCCAGGGTGAAGTCCCGCTCGGCCAGCCAGTCGTCCTCGATCATGGCCAGCAGGAGCGCGGTCACCCCGACCTTGAGGTAGGTCGAGATCTCGGCCAGGTTGGCGTCCCCGACGATCACGTGGAGGCGGCGGTACTTCTGGGCGTCGGCGTGGGGCTCGTCGCGGGTGTTGACGATCGGCCGCTTGAGGGTCGTCTCGAGGCCGACCTCCTCCTCGAAGAAGTCGGCGCGCTGGGTCAGCTGGAAGTTGACAGGGGTGCCGCTCGCGCCCGGCGCCTCGCTGCCGACCTTCCCCGCCCCGGTGAAGATCTGGCGGGTCACGAAGAACGGGATCACGTGCTGCACGATGCGGGTGAACGGCACGCTGCGGTCCACGAGGTAGTTCTCGTGGGTCCCGTACGAGTTCCCCTTGCGGTCGGAGTTGTTCTTGTAGACGACGATGCCCTGGGAGGCCGGCAGGGTCCGCGCCGCCGCCTGCATGGACCGCCCGAGGATCAGCTCCCCGGCCTTGTCGTAGAGCACGACCTGGCGCGGGGTGGCGCACTCCGGGGTGGAGTACTCGGGATGGGCGTGGTCCACGTAGTAGCGCGCCCCGTTGGTGAGCACGGTGTTGACCAGGTTGGTCTCCACCTCGGGCGGGGACGAGCCCTCCCGGGCGAAGCCACGCGCGTCGTTCCCCGGGGCCTCGTCCTCGAAGTCCCATCCGACCTTGCGCTGGACCTCGTTCACGTAGGCGTTGATCAGGGCCGACGACGCGGCGATCGGGTTGGACTCCCCCGCCCCGCGCAGCATGATCCCGTACTCGGTCTCGATGCCGCAGACCTTGGGGATGGCCACGTCCGGACCCTACCCCGACCCGGACCGGGACAGGCCCTGGTTAGAGGTACTGACCGGTACCGACCCGCTCGATGGAACGGCCACCTGTGGTCTCCTCACCCTGGGACAGGAGGGTACGGACGTAGACGATCCGCTCTCCCTTCTTCCCGGAGATCTTGGCCCAGTCGTCCGGGTTGGTCGTGTTGGGCAGGTCCTCGTGCTCCTTGTACTCCTGCTTGATCGAGGCCAGGAGGTCGGAGGTGCGGATGCCCCGGCCCTCCCCGGCGATGGTGCGCTTGATGGCCAGCTTCTTGGCCCGGCGCACGATGTTCTCGATCATGGCCCCGGAGGCGAAGTCCTTGAAGTAGAGGATCTCCTTGTCACCGTTCTGGTAAGTCACCTCGAGGAAGCGGTTCTCCTCGTCGTCCCGGTACATCTCGGCCACGGTGCGCTCGATCATGGTGCGCACCGCCTTCTCCCGGTCCCCGCCGCCCAGCGACCCGACCTCGGCCTCGTCGAGGGGCAGGTCCGAGGTCAGGTAGCGGCCGAAGATCTGGCCGGCGGAGTCCTTGTCGGGCCGCTCGATCTTGATCTTCACGTCCAGCCGGCCCGGCCGCAGGATGGCGGGGTCGATCAGGTCCTCGCGGTTGGAGGCCCCGATGACGATCACGTTGCGCAGCGCCTCCACCCCGTCGATCTCGGCCAGCAGCTGGGGCACGATCGTCGACTCCATGTCGGAGCTGATGCCCGTGCCGCGGGTGCGGAACAGGGAGTCCATCTCGTCGAAGAAGACGATGACCGGGACGCCCTCCTCCGACTTCTCCCGGGCCCGCTGGAACACCAGACGGATCTGGCGCTCGGTCTCCCCCACGTACTTGTTGAGCAGCTCGGGGCCCTTGATGTTGAGGAAGTAGCTGCGGGCCGACTTGTCCCCCGACACCTCGGCCACCTTCTTGGCCAGGGAGTTGGCCACCGCCTTGGCGATCAGGGTCTTGCCACAGCCGGGCGGCCCGTAGAGGAGGATCCCCTTGGGGGCGGGCAGGCGGTGCTCGACGAACAGCTCCCGGTGCAGGAAGGGCAGCTCGACGGCGTCGGTGATGGCCTCGATCTGGGAGTCCAGGCCCCCGACGTCCGCGTAGGAGACGTCGGGCACCTCCTCGAGGACCAGCTCCTCCACCTCGGGGCGGGGCAGCCGCTCGAGGAGCAGGCCGCTGCGCGGGTCCATCAGCACCGTGTCCCCGGAGCGGAGCTTCACCCCGTCGAGGGAGTCGGCCAGCTCGACCACCCGCTCCTCGTCGGCCCGGCCCACGATCAGGGCCCGGCGATCGTCGAGGCGGTCCTTGATCGTGACGACCTCACCGGACATCTCCCCCGCCCGGGCCAGCACCACGTTGAGGGAGTCGTTGAGGACGACCTCCTGGCCCCGGTCCAGGGTGTCGAGCTCGATCTCGGGGTGGACCGAGACCCGCATCTTGCGCCCGCCGGAGAACACGTCGACGGTGCCGTCGTCGTTGTGGCCAAGGAGCGTCCCGTAGGCGGCGGGCGGCTGGGTGAGCTTGTCCACCTCCTCCCGGAGCGCGGCGATGTGCTCCCGGGCCTCCCGGAGGGTGTAGGTCAGCTTCTCGTTCTGGGACACGGCCTGGGCCAGCTGGCCCTTGGTCTCGAGGAGCTTCTCCTCCAGCGTGCGGACGCGCTTGGGCGCGTCCTGCAGCCGGCGGCGGAGGGTGATGACCTCCTCCTCGAGGCCCTTGGCCTGGGCCTGTAGATCGGCCACCTGCCGTTCGTAGGCGGTTAGCCGACGCTGGGACTCCTCGTCGGGCGTCGGGACCACCTCCCCTCTGCTGAATCGACCATACACCGGCGCGTCGCGAATGTTGCACATACCCCCGCAATCCGGTGACCTATTTCACCGTCGGTCGCCGTGGAAATTGACACCCTCCTCGGAGGGTGGATACTTTCGGTCGGAGACCTGTGGCGAGAGGCCCAATGGCGAGAGGCGAGGCATGAAGGTCTGGATCGATCAGGATCTGTGCACCGGTGACGGGCTGTGCGAGGAGATCGCCCCCGCCGTCTTCACCCTGCTCGACGACGGCCTGGCCTACGTCAAGGAGGGGGACAAGGTCATGAGCGACCCGGGCGGTCCCCAGGGGATGGCCCAGGTTCCCGAGGGCATGGAGGAGGCCGTCGTCGAGGCCTCCGAGGAGTGCCCCGGGGAGTGCATCTTCATCGAGAAAGAGGCGTAAACCGGGCGCTCGTGAGGAACCCGGTGTGGCCCACCATCCGGTGGTCGGGCCGTACCGAGCGGCCTTCGACGTGCCAGCTCCGGACCAGGACCTCGATCGTCTCGGCCTGGACGAACGGCGCCTCCGCCACCGCCTCCCGCAGCTGGGACACCTGCCCGATCGTCGGCAGGTAGGACACGACCAGCCCGCCCGGGCGCAGGGCCTCCACGGCGTGGGGCACCACCCGCCACGGCTCGGGGAGGTCGAGGATTATCCGGTCGAGGCCGTCCTCGGCGATGCCCTCGTACACGTCCTTGTCGACGACGTCGTAGCGCTCGGCGGCCCCGGCGCCGAGGAACGACTCGACGTTGGCGCGGGCCCGGGCGGCGAAGTCGGCGCGCACCTCGTAGCCCACGACCTCGGCCCCGGCCCGCAGGAGGGCCATCGACAGGGCGCCCGATCCCACCCCCGCCTCCAGCACCCGGGCCCCGGGGAACACGTCGGCCAGCATGAGGATCTGGCCCAGGTCCTTGGGATAGATCACCTGGGCGCCGCGGGGCATCTTCAGGACGAAGTCGGAGAGCGTGGGCCGGACGGCGATGTACCGGGCCCCGGAGGTGGTGCGCACCTCGGCGCCCTCCTCCCTGCCGATGAGGTCGTCGTGGGAGAACCAGCCGGCGTGGCTGTGGAACGAGCTCCCGGCCGTCAGGGTGATCAGGTAGCGCCGGCCCTTGCTGTCCAGGAGCAGGGCCCGCTGGCCCTCCACGAACGGCCGGGCGGTCACCGGGTCGCTTTTTCGACCAGCTTGCAGAAGGCGCACACGTCGCCGGTCGTGGGGGCGCCGCACGAGGCGCACGGGCGCAGCCCGGCCCGCTCCTCGGCCACCTCGGCCAGGAAGTGCTTGGCGCCCCGGTCGAGGAAGCCGAAGTAGAACGCCGCCTTCGATCCCGGGGACTGCTCCTCGAGGGCGTTGAGCGCCGCCTTGTAGCCGAGGTGCTTGTTGCCCTCGGCCATCGGGCACTCCTCGACGATGTAGTCGATGCCCCGCAGCACGCAGTAGGCCGCCATCTCCCGCTCCCCCAGCCGGCACAGCGGCTTCACCTTGCGGGCAAAGCCGCCCCCTCCCGGCAGCACCGGCTGCTGTCGTCCGAGGTACTCCGTGGACCAGCGCAGGACGTTGCCCAGCAGCACCGCCGCCTCGTCGTCGAGGTTGTGGCCGGTGGCCATGACGTCGTAGCCGCCGTCGACGGCGGCGCGGTTGAACAGGTGGCGCTTGGACAACCCGCACGCCGAGCACGGCACCCGCCGGGCGGCGACGGCGCCGTCCGGGATCCCGAAGCCGAACTCGTCGGGGATCTCGACCTCGACGAGCTTGGCGCCCCGCCGGACCGCGAAGGCCCGGGCCATCTCCCCCGACTGGTCGCTGTACTCCCCGATGCCGAGCCCGAGGTACAGCCCGTCGGCCTCGTAGTCCAGGTCGAGCAGCAGGTCCCACAGGGCCAGTGAGTCCTTGCCGCCGGACACCGCCACGAGCACCCGGTCCCCGGGCTGGATCATGTCGTGGTCGTGGATGGCCCGGCGCACCTGCTCCCGGCAGTGGTGCACGAAGCAGTCGGCGCAGAAGGCGGCGTTGTGCCGGCGCACCTCCACCACCGCCGGGGCCTTGCACCGCCGGCACTTCACGATGTCCTCTCCCCGGCCGGGCACCCCAACCCGGCCTCCTCCACAGGGCGGGGACCCCCGGCCCCGCCCATGGCCGTCATTCCGCACCTCCGGAGATCACGGGGCGCACCTCGACGTGGTCGGCGTCCTCGAGCACGGCGTCGTCGGTGACGAGCGTGTCCCCCCGGATCACCAGGACCGACTCCCGGTTGAGCTCGAGCCGGTCCAGCAGCGCCCGGACGCGCAGGGGCCCGGCAACCTCTATCTCCCGCCTGGGGTTCCGGAGCTGTACCCGCACGGGGTTCAGTTTCGCGGACCGGGCTCCGCGTGCGTGACGGTGACCGTCTGGCCGGGCGCGAGGTCCTCGGTCCACACCGGCTTGGGCTCCCTGCCCTCCCGGGTGACCCGGCGGACCATCCACGCCGCCATCCCGACCACGAGCCACGGGGTGCTGCCCCTGCGGCCCCGCCGGAAGCCGTTGACCACCAGCAGGTCGAGGATGCGCTTCCTCAAACCCGGCGGACCTCGACGACGGTGCGGCCCTTGCGCCCCCGCCGCCGGCCGGCCAGGTAGACCAGCCCGATCACCACTACCGCCGCCGCCCCGACCACCATGGCCGCCACCGGCTTGGCCGCCTCGGTGGTGCGGTCCACCTCCTGGCGGATCTGGCGCAGCTTGGCCTCGATCTCGGGGCGCCCGACCCGCCCCGGCACGGCCCGGGCCTCGGCGGCGCTCACCCGCGTGCCCGCCGGGAGCGGCCGGACACGATGGCCACGCCGGCCAGGGCGGCCACCGCGATGGCGGTGGCGGCGATGATCACGTACGGGAGCGGGGTCAGGTTGCCGGCGAAGGTCGACCCGGTCTTGGTCTGCAGCACCCGCAGGGCGGCCAGCAGGAGCACGGCCAGCCCGAGGGCGGTGAGGACGGCGCCCGGCACCCCGAAGCCGAGGAACCTGCCGATGCCCTTGAGGGGCTCGATGGTCTCCTGCTTGAGGTAGGCGACGACCAGCTCCCACAGCTCCCCGACCATCTTGGGAACGCCCTGGTCGCGCCCGCTTTCCCTGGTGTCGTCCCGGAGAGCGGCCACGGCGGCTGTCTATCGCCCGGAGAGTCGGTGCGCAAACAGGGTGGCGGCCTCGGCCGCCATGCCGGCTAGCAGCTCGAGGCGCCCACCCGGGCCCTCCGCCTCCAGCAGCTGCTGACGGTCGACCGGCCCCAGCGGGGCCACGGCGCACAGCTGCCACGCCGCCACGGCGGGGTCGGGGTCGAGGTCGACGGTGGCGGGGGCCACCCCGGCCACCCCCAGCTCGGCGGCCAGGGCCAGGCTGCGGCGGACCTCCCTCTCGGCCCGGGCCAGCCGGTCGACCTCGGCCACCGCCTCACCCGGGTCCTCGGCCAACGTGGCGACCAGCGCCCGCGGGTACGGGTCCTCCGTCAGCCAGCTGTCGACCCTGATGCGGCGCTCCCCCCGGCCCAGCAGGGCCCACCGCCCCCCGGGCAGCTCGGCCTCGGCCACGATCCGGGCCACCGTCCCCACCCCGAAGCGCATGTCCCCGCCGCCGACCTCGTGGCCCCGCTCGATCAGGACCACGCCGAACTCGCGCCCGGCGCGCAGGGTGTCGTGCACGAGGGCCTTGTAGCGGTCCTCGAAGACGTGCAGCGGGAGCGGCATGTGCGGGAAAAGGACCGTCCCCAGCGGGAACATCGGCAGCGGCAGCGCCGGCTGGTCACCCATGCGCCTACAGACGATAAGGGCGTGTCCCCTACGATGACCTGATGCCCCACCTCCTGCTGGCCGTCGTCGTGGGCCTCGCCCTGGCGCAGGTGGCCAATCTCATCACGACGGTCTGGCTCCACCGGGCCCTGTCCCACAAGGCCCTGGTCGTCTCCGGCCCCGTCACCCAGGTGTTCCGGGTGGTCATCTGGATCACCACCGGGATCCGGCCCCGCCAGTGGGTGGCGGTGCACCGCAAGCACCACGCCTTCACCGACGTCCCGGGGGACCCCCACTCCCCCGTGCTGCTCGGGTACCGCAAGGTCCAGCTCGGCAACGTCGGCCTCTACCGCCGGGCGGCCAAGGACCCCGAGGTGGTGGGCCGTTACGCGCGCGACCTCCCTCCGGACCGCTGGGACCGGGTGCTGTTCGACCACGCCGTCATCGGGCTCGGGATCGGCATCACCCTCATCTGCCTGGCCATGGGCTGGCGCTGGGGACTGGTGGCGGCAGGCATCCACGCCGTGACCTACCTCGGCCTGTCGGCGGCGGTGAACGCCGTCGGCCACACCTTCGGCCGGCGGACCTACGACAACCTGGCCCGCAACAACCAGTGGCTGGCGTGGGTGACGGCCGGAGAGGGCCTGCACAACAACCACCACGCCGCGCCGACCTCGGCCCGGCTGGCCCACGCCCGGGGGGAGATCGACCCGGGGTGGTGGATGGTGCGGTTCCTCAACAGCCGGGGCTGGGCCCGGGTGCGCCACACCGAGGCGCGGGTGAAGGTGGAGGTGGCGGCCTAGGGCCGTGACCTCGGTAGCGGGGCGGGCCGTCCTCCTACCCGACGGCCGGCTGGCCCCGGCGGTCGTCGAGATCGACAGCGGCGTGGTCGGGGGCGTGACCCTCGTGCCCCAGGAGCGGGCCGGGGACCTCCCCGACGTGGTCGTGGCCCCCGGATTCGTGGACCTCCAGGTCAACGGGCACGACGACGTCGACGTGTCCGGAGCCGAAGGCCCCGAGTGGGACCGGCTCGACGAGCTGCTCCTGGCCCAGGGGGTCACGGCCTGGTGCCCGACCCTGGTGACCGCCCCGCTCGGCTCCTACCAGCCGGCGCTGGAGCGGATCGCCGCCGCCCGGCGCCGGTCCGGGCCCCGGCCGGCCATCCTCGGCGCCCACCTCGAGGGCCCGTTCCTCGGGGGGCTCACCGGGGCCCACGACGTGAGCTGGGTCCGACCCCTCGACCGGGACTGGCTGGCCGCCCTCCCGGAGTGCGTCCGGATCGTCACTCTGGGCCCCGAGCTGCCGCGGGCCCCGGAGGCGGTGGCCCACCTGGCGGAACGGGGCGTGGTGGTGGCCCTGGGTCACTCCGCCGCCGGCTACGACGAGGCGGTCGCCGCCGCCGCCGCCGGGGCCCGGATGGTCACCCACCTCTTCAACGCCATGTCCCCCCTCCACCACCGGGAGCCGGGACTGGTGGGGGCGGCCCTGACCGATCCCCGGCTCACCCCGTCGCTCATCGTCGACCTGGTCCACGTCCATCCCGCCGCCGTGCTGGCCGCCTTCCGGGCCCGGGCCGGGACCGGCCCCGATCCCGGGGACCCGGGGATAGCCCTGGTGACCGACGCGGTGGGCTGGCGGTCGGGGCACGTGGCGGGGATCGGGCTGCGGCGCCTCGAGGGGGACGCGCCCCGGCGCCCGGACGGGACCATCGCCGGCAGCGCCCTCACCATGCACCGGGCGGTGGCCAACTGCGTGGCGGCGGGCGTGGCCCCCGCCGCCGCCCTGGCGGCGGCGTCACGGGTCCCCGCCCGGCTCTTGGGTGAGGCCGGGCGGGGGCGGATCGAGGCGGGCGCCCGGGCCGACCTGGTGGTGCTCTCGCCCGGGCTCGAGGTGGAGGAGACGTGGATCGGGGGCGACGTGGCCTGGCGGGGGCGGGAGGGGTAGAACCGGAGGATTCCCTTTGCCGCCGCCCTCTCGGAGCACCCGGTCACCGCCCACGCGACCGGGGAGGTCATCGGCCAGGTCCTCGAGCAGGCCGGGCCCCGGCCCGACCTGGCCCTCCTGTTCGTCACCCCGCCCCACGGCGGCGCCCTGGAGGACGCCGCCCGGGCCGTGGAGGCCACCCTCGAGCCCCGGGTCCTGCTCGGCTGCGCCGCCGAGTCGGTGGCCGGGCCCCGCCGGGAGGTCGAGCAGGCCGCGGCGGTGGCGCTGTGGACGGCCGCCCCGCTGGAGGCCGAGGCCGTGATCCTCGGCCCCCCGGGTGGGGACGGCCCCGACGGCTGGCCGGCCGACCCGCCGTTCCGACCGGCGGCACTGCTCCTCCTGGCCGACCCCTTCAGCTTCGACGCCGAGTCGTTCTTCGGCTGGCTGGAGCACCGCTTCGCCGGCCTGCCCGTGACCGGTGGGAGGGCGTCGGCGGCGCTGGGCCCCGGCGGCAACCGGCTGGTGGCGGGCGGGCGGGATCTGGCGGGCCGCCGCCGGGGCCCGGCCCGGACCACCTCCCACGGCGCGGTGGGTGCCCTCCTGGGGCGGGGAGTGAGCCTCGACACCGTGGTGTCCCAGGGGTGCCGGCCCGTCGGCCAGCCCTGGGCCGTCACCCGGGCCGAGGGCAACATCGTCTACGAGCTGGCCGGGCGCCCGGCCATGGAGCGTCTGCTCGAGCTGGCCCGGCGCGAGCTCGACGAGCACGAGGTCGCGACCATCAACGCCGGCGGGCTCCACCTCGGCCGGGTGATCGACGAGCACCGCGCCACCTTCGGCCGGGGGGACTTCCTCGTACGGAACGTGCTCGGCGGGGACCAGGAGGTGGGGGCCATCGCCGTGAACGACACCATCGATCTCGGCACGACCGTGCAGTTCCACCTGCGGGACGCGGGGACCGCCGACGAGGACCTCAAGGCGCTGGTGGCGGGCCGCCATGCCGGCGGGGCGCTGCTGTTCACCTGCAACGGGCGGGGCACCAGGCTGTTCCGCCGGCCCGACCACGACGCGTCGGTGGTGGCCGACGCCCTGAGTGACGCACCGGTGGCGGGATTCTTCGCCGCCGGGGAGTTCGGTCCGATCGGAGGGCGGAACTTCCTGCACGGCTTCACCGCGTCCCTCGCCCTGTTCGGAACCGATGGCTCCGGGTAGGTTGCGGTCATGACCAACCTCACCCGCCTCTACCAGGAGCAGAGGCAGAGCCCCTGGTTGGACAACCTCCAGCGCTCGTACCTGACGTCCGGGCGGCTGGGTGAGTTGCGTGACAAGGGAATACGCGGGGTGACGTCCAACCCGACCATCTTCCAGAAGGCCATCGAGGCGAGCGCGGACTACGACGACCAGTTCCGGTCACTTCTGCAGAAGCACACGGTCGAAGACGCCTACTGGGAGCTGGTGTTCTCCGACATCGGGGGGGCGCTCGACGTCTTTGCCCCTGTCTACGAGGAGTCGGGAGGGGAGGACGGCTTCGTGTCGCTCGAGCTGTCCCCCACCATGGCCAACGACAGCGGCTCGTCCGAGCGGGCCGCCCGCACCTTCCACGAGCGCATCCGCCGGCCCAATCTCTACGTCAAGATCCCCGCCACCGCCGCCGGGGTTCCCGCCGTGCGGGCCATGGTGGCCGAGGGCCGGAACATCAACATCACGTTGATCTTCAGCCTCGAGCGCTACGCCGAGGTGATCGAGGCGTACCTCAGCGGCTTGGAGGAGTTCGTCGCGGGCGGCGGGGACCCGTCCGGGGTGCGAAGCGTGGCGTCGT